>DCGF01000007.1 GCA_002314555.1 Ruminococcaceae bacterium UBA1785
GTACATAAGAGTCAGGGCAGTGAGTTCGAAGCAGTAATCATGCCTGTTATAGATGTTCCTCCAAACCTCTGCTATAGGAATCTCTTCTACACCGCAGTGACGCGTGCGAAAAAGAAGATGATTACTATAGGTAATAAATCTACCATTCTCGCTATGGTTGAGAATGATAGGAAGATAAAAAGATATTCCGCCCTAAAAGATTTGTTGAAGGTGGAATAATATGAAAAACTTTAAGAGCGAGACAGAAAAGCTTTTGTCGATTCTTTATCCGAGCCGGTGTGCAGCCTGTGGCTGCTACCTAAGTACGGATAAGAAGTCGGATGACTTTCTGCTCGCTCCTTATTTTTGTAGTAGTTGTGCTCTGTCTGTCGCTTGGTCTTCAGAAGTTGTTTTAGGGGAACATGTCTTTGATGGTTATGCGATTCCACTCTTTTATGAGGGGGCCGTCAAAGAGGCTATGATACGTCTTAAATTCAAATCTGATGTCTCCTCAGTTCCGTTCTTTTCATCGGCACTTGAACGTGAAATACGCTGTAAATTCTACGGTGTAAAGTTTGACACCTTTACATGCGTACCTGTGACCCGGTCAGGACTCGCTGAAAGGGGCTATAATCAGAGTAGGCTGATAGCTGAAAAAGTACGTATTGATGCGGAATACGACTTTAATCTTCTAAGAAAAGATAAGAACACAGGAGTGCAGCATGTCCTCTCTGCCGAGGAGAGAAAAAGGAATATCGAGAGCGCATATACTCTGTCTCCCGGCAGGGACGTCCGCGGTAAGACGATTCTTTTAATCGATGACATTTTTACGACAGGCTCCACATGTGATGCTTGCGCTAGAACGCTTCGCCTCTCTGGCGCATCATCCGTCTATGTCGCCTGTGCCGCAAAGAGAAGATGGATAGATGAAAATTTAATATTTGATTAATTAAATATTTGGAGTATAATATGCCTTACGTGAAATAAAGTATAGACTACAGTCTACTTTTGAGGTGTTTGATGCTAGGAATCAATATTGGAATTGACCTAGGTACCACACAGGTAGTCGCCTTCGTTGAAGGAAAGGGTATAGTTCTCTCAGAACCTTCAGTTGTGGCGTACAGGAAAAAGAATCATAAGATTATGGCTATCGGCAGACCAGCTCTTAGAATGGTCGGCAGAGAACCTGATTCCGTACTTGTTGTCCGTCCTATGAAAGACGGCGTGGTATCCGACTTTACCGTAACAGAACACATGCTTAGATATTTTATCAAGCAGATCTGCGGTAATAAAATCTTCAAACCTAATATTATCGTCAGTATGCCAGGTACTGTGACCAACCTTGAGAAACGAACCATACTCGACGTTATTACAGCCAGTGGTGCCGGACGTGCCTGCCTTATGGAGGAACCTCTCGCTGCTGCTATCGGTGCTGGAATTGAGATTAACCACCCAAGTGGCGTAATGATTGTCGACCTCGGTGGTGGCACTTCCGATATAGCTGTAATAACTATGGGAAATATGGCCGTCGCCTCCAGTGTCAAAGTTGCCGGTAACGCTCTTAATGACGACATCATCCGCTACTGCCGCCGTGAACGTAACATCATCATCGGCGAACAGACCGCGGAGGAGATTAAGAAGAGCGTTGGCTGCGCCTTCCTCCGTAAAGAGGAGACGGCGACTTTTGCTAAGGGAAAAGACTACTTCACAGGAATGCCTATAGATTTTGAAATCACTTCAAATGAGGCGTACCTCGCTATGCGTGAGCATATCAAGTTCATTCTTGAGTCTATCAGAGATGTATTTGAGCGCACCCCACCTGAACTTGTCTCCGACATTATAGAGGAGGGTATAGTTTTAACCGGTGGTACAGCAAAACTCTACGGACTCGATAAAGCTATAACAGAACTTACAAAGATAAATACCCACGTTGCCGACGACCCAGAAAACTGTGTAATTAACGGTATTGGTAAGGTGCTCGGAGATAAATTCTTCCTCTCTGAGAACGGCTACTTATTTAAGACACGTCAAGACATCACAGGTGGTCTTGAGGAAGAGAAGGAGGTCTACTAACATGGACACATACGGTGAATTCAACGCACTCGATGAGGGCATCGAGCCAGGCGGACTTAGAAATAAAGATGAGATTAAAGTTTTAATCTGCTATCTTCTTAAAACAATAGAAACTAGCATCACACGTGACCAAATTGGTGACATCATGCAGGATCAGGGTATCGCAAACTACTTTGAAGCTATGGATGCTATTTCGGACCTTCTCTCAAACGGAAGCATCACATCTGACTTTAAGGATGAGAAGGAATACCTCTCTGTTACAGATATCGGCAGAAATGCTGTTGTAAACCTTGAGAAGGACCTTCCTAGAACAGTACGTGAGAAGGCAGTAAAATCAGCTATCAAATTTATCACACTCGAGCGTAACGAGCGTGAGAACGACGTAAAGATTGAGGCAGTTGATGGCGGCTATACAATCTCTTTCACTATGAAGGATAGAGACACAGTACTTATGGAACTCTCCATGTTCGTAGGCGACAGAGACCAGGCTGAAAAACTTAAAGATAATTTCATCGAGGATCCAGCTAGAGTATATTCAAGCATTCTAGCAAGCCTTATGATTGACTAGGTGACGCTTATGAAAAAGTCTAACGCTACGAAGAGTAAAATCGTATCCGCTGCTTGGAAGCTTTTCTATGAGCAGGGATATGAGGATACCACTGTAGATGAAATAATAGCGGCTTCGAAGACTTCTAAGGGTTCTTTCTATCATTATTTTAAGTCGAAAGATGAACTTCTCGGTTCACTCTCATATCTCTTTGATGAGAAGTATGAGGAGATTCTTCCAACGGTTAAGACTATGGACAAAGCTTTTGATAAGCTTATCTATATGAATGGCGAACTCTTCGGTATGATAGAGGACTCGGTGTCGATAGACCTACTTGGCCGTCTCTATTCATCTCAGCTTGTAACAAAAGGTGAGAAGCAGCTCCTCGACTACACCCGTATGTATTACAAACTTCTTAGAGAAGTTGTATCCGAGGGACAAAAGTCAGGGGAGATAAGATCTGACCTCTCTACTAATGATATAGTTAAGACATATGCACTTTTAGAACGTGGTCTTCTTTATGACTGGTGTATCTGTAACGGCGATTATCCTTTAAAAGATTACTCAAAGAAGCTACTTCCAAGCCTTCTTAATTATATAGTTATATAAAATAACATAAAAAGCCCCAAAAACGTCTGCCGTTTTTGGGGCTCTTTTGTATGGTCTGCACAAAGTTTAGAAAAGTATTTTAATTATTTCTAATTTTAGTCTATTATATTTTCTATGTAGTTACTTTTGTTACTTGGGTTTATATCTTTAATTAGTCTATACAAAGTACTATACTACGTTCTCTATTGCGTACTGTATTTCTCTATGGTAGAATCGGTGCATCACAAAAATTACGAAGGGATGTAATTATTATGACAGGCGAAATTTTAGCGTTTATTATTTACTTTGTAGCAATGCTTGCAGTAGGCGTTTACTTCTTCTTTAAGACTAAGAATAACGCATCAGAAAAAGAGTACTTCCTCGGTGGCCGTTCTATGGGTCCTTGGGTAACTGCTCTCTCAGCTCAGGCATCTGACATGTCAGCATGGCTTCTTATGGGTCTTCCAGGTTCTATGCTCGCTTTTGGTATGGGACAGGCTTGGATTGGTATCGGTCTTGCACTCGGTACTATAGCTAACTGGTTTATCTGCGCTAAGAGACTTAGAAAGTTCTCTAAAGCTTCGGGCGACTCAATCACACTTCCACAGTATTTAACAAACCGTTTCTTATCTGATTCAAAAGCTCTCTCTATCATCTGTGCAGTTATCTTCCTCTTTGCTTTCACAGTATATGTAGCATCAGCTTTTGTTGCAGGCGCAACTGTATTTACAACTTTAATTCCAACTCTCTCTGAGAGTTCAGCAATGATCATCTTTGCTGCTATCATCCTTGTTTATACTTTCCTTGGCGGTTTCAAGGCTGTTTCTTGGACAGACTTTTTCCAGGGCACACTCATGTTCATAGCTTTACTTGCAGTTCCAATCGTTATCGCTGTAACTGGTAAGCAGAACTCACCTGAGCTTGCTCAAAACCTCGCAGAAATCGTTTCAAAGGATGGAACAGTTTATCCAGCATTCGTAGCAAACGTATTCAATGCTTCATGGCAGGAAATCGTAACAGGTCTCGGTTGGGGTCTTGGCTACTTCGGAATGCCACACATTATCGTAAGATTCATGGCTATTGAAAAGCCATCTATGATAAAGAAGTCAGCTATCGTTGGTAGCGTATGGGTAGTAGTTTCACTTCTCTGTGCTATCGTTATCGCATACTTTGGCCGTATGATGCTCGGTGAGCAGCTCCTCGCTGAAGGACTTCAGAAGACAGTATTTATCGCACTTGCTCGTGGTCTCTTCCCAAGCTTTATTGCTGGTATCTTACTCGCAGCTATCATCTCAGCTTCTATGTCAACAGCAGACTCACAGCTCCTCGTAGCTTCATCTGCATTCACAGCTGATATTTATAAGCCAATCATCAGAAAAGACGCATCTGAGAAAGAACTTCTCTGGGTAGGTCGTATCGTAGTACTTATCGTTGCTGTCATCGCTTACTTTATCGCAAGTTCTAAGGGCTCAGGCGCTCAGGCTATTATGGACATGGTTGAAAACGCTTGGGGTATCTTTGGTGCTTCATTCGGTCCAGTTATCATTCTTTCACTCTTCTGGAAGCGTTTCAACTATTCAGGCGCTATCGCTGGTATCGTTACTGGCGCACTCGTTGATATTCTTTGGCTCTTCTTACCAGTTATCGGTGGACAGCCACTCTCAGCAGTAACTGGTGTATATGAAATCGTTCCAGGCTTCATCCTCGGTGCTATCATGGCAGTTGTTGTAACTCTTCTTACAAAGGCTCCATCAGCAGAGGTTAATGCAATCTTTGAAAAAGCAACAGATAAATCATTCGACGAATAATATATACATCCCATTAAACGGGAAGGACCTAGTTCTTTTGAACCGGGTCCTTCTTGTTTTTTGTGCTCTATTATTCTATAATTGATGTCATAGCGGAGGTGATACTATGCGCATGTACGACATAATAAAAAAGAAGCGTGACGGCGGTGAACTCACCAAAGAGGAGATTCGCTTTTTCGTCGAAGGATATACAAGGGGAGATATTCCTGACTATCAGGCATCTGCCTTTACTATGGCTGTCTTTTTCTCTGGAATGACTGCCCGTGAGACCACCGACTTGACACTCGAGATGGCGAAATCTGGCGACATGCTAGATCTTTCAGAACTCGGTGATAAGACTGTTGATAAGCATAGCACAGGCGGTGTGGGAGATAAAGTAACTTTAGTCGTTGCGCCTATAGCTGCAGCCCTCGGCTGCACCGTGGCAAAGATGAGCGGCAGAGGCCTCGGCCACACCGGCGGTACAGTTGATAAACTTGAATCCATCCCTGGATTCAAAGTAGAACTCTCCGCACCTGAATTCTTTAAGCAGGTTAAGGATATAGGCATCAGTGTTATAGGTCAGTCAGAGAACTTGACCCCAGCTGATAAAAAACTTTACGCACTTCGTGACGTAACAGGCACAGTTGAGTCACTTCCACTTATAGCTTCATCTATCATCTCTAAAAAGCTTGCTAGCGGAAGTCAGCATATCGTTTTAGACGTAACCTGCGGCAGCGGTGCTTTTATGAAGACTCCAGCTGACGCTGAAAAGCTCGCAGAAGCTATGGTTGAAATCGGCACCTTAGCCGGCAGAAAGATGACCGCAGTTATCACTAATATGGACACGCCACTCGGCTCTAACATCGGTAATATTCTAGAAGTTAAAGAGGCGGTTGAAGTCCTAAACGGCGGCGGTCCAGAAGACCTTCGTTACGTTTGCACCGAAATCGCATCATATATGTACGCTTCATGTTTTGATGCATCTATTGAAGAGGCGCGTACTAAAGTACTTGATGCGCTTTCATCAGGCGCTGCCCTTTGTAAGTTTAAGGCTATGGTGGCAGCGCAGGGCGGAGACGTATCATATATCGAGGACCCATCCCTCTTCCCGGAACCAAAGTATGCTTATAGAATAGTATCTCCTGAGGACGGATATATAGCATCTATGAATGCCGAGACTATCGGTATAGCTTCAGTTCTCCTCGGCGCAGGCCGTTCAAAGAAGGAGGATAAGATAGATTATAAAGCTGGTATCTCACTCCTTAAAAAGACAGGAGACAGGGTCACATGTGGGGATGTTATAGCCATTCTCTACACAGATGACGACTCAAAACTTTTAGAGGTTGAGAACATGCTTTTATCTTCTATTAAACTCTCACTCTCTGAGCCAGAAAAAGAGACCTTGATTTATAAGGTTATCAAGTAAGACAACAACATATAGTGTTTTTTGTATATTATTTACTAAATAAATACTAAATATGATTTTTTAACCAAAAAGTTTTATATATGTTTGTAGAATAGGACAAGTAGCATTTCGTTGCTACTTGTTCTTTTATTATGATAAAATATCTATAGCGTAAAAAAGAGACGCTAGGCTAATATTTATTTTGGAGGTAAAAATTGATGAAAAGAATTATCGCGCTCGTACTTGCACTTGTTCTTGTTTTCTCATTCGCCGCTTGCGGTAAGACAGACAATGCTGCTAGTAAATCTGACTTAAGAGTAGCAATGATCACTGACTACGGTGACATTACTGACCAGTCTTTCAACCAGACAACTTATGAAGCTGCTAAAGCTTGGTGTGATGCTAACAGTGTTGACTTCACATACTACAAGCCAACAGGCGACACAACAGCAGCTCGTGTTGAGATGGTAGATAAGGCTGTAGCTGATGGTTACAATGTAATCGTTCTTCCAGGTTATGCTTTTGCTGGTACACTCGTAGAGGCAGCTCCTAACTATCCTGACATCAAGTTCGTTGCTCTTGACGTATCTCTTGGCGACCTTCTTGGCGAAGCAGTTGGTGCTGACTATGACTACAACCCAGATAACTGGAACCTTGCTGATTATGTAGACCTTTCAAACGTTTACTGTGCTATTTACCAGGAAGAGCTCTGCGGTTATATGGCTGGTTTCGCAGCTGTAAAACTCGGCTATGAGAAGCTCGGCTTCCTCGGCGGTATGGCAGTTCCTGCAGTTATCCGTTATGGTTACGGCTTCGTTCAGGGTGCAGACGCTGCTGCAGCTGAACTTGGTAAGACAGTTGACATTAAGTACGCTTATGGTAACCAGTTCTATGGTGATGCTGATATTACAGCTTACATGGATACATGGTATTCAACAAATGGCGTTGAAGTTGTATTTGCATGTGGTGGTGGTATCTATACATCTGCAGCAGAAGCAGCAGCAAAAGTTGGTGGAAAGGTTGTTGGTGTTGACTCTGACCAGGCTCCGATCATCGATGCTTACGGCGAAGGCATGACAGTTACTTCAGCTA
>DCGF01000107.1:0-1562 GCA_002314555.1 Ruminococcaceae bacterium UBA1785
AAATTATACTCGGAGGCAACTATGAAAACATACAAAATTCATCTTATTCGCCACGGTTTGACAGAGAATAATTATGATGGAAGATACCTTGGTCAGACAGATGTCCCTGTCTGTGAAGAGGGCCTTGCCCAACTTCGCCAAATGAAGGCTGAAATGACTTATCCTGAAGTAGGAGCAGTTTTTTCAAGTCCCCTCATTCGTTGCAAGCAGACAGCAGAGATTCTTTATCCTGATCAAAACCCAATAATTATCAACGAATTAAAAGAATATGACTTTGGCGAATGGGAAGGAAAAACTGCCGATGATTTAAAGGATGACGAGCTTTTCAAAGCTTGGCTCAGTGGCGGTCCAGACGAATGCCCTCCATTTGGCGAATCAAACGCCGCCTTTGGAAAACGCATCTCTGACGCCTTCCAAAAAATCGTCGAGGGACTCTTTAAAACCGGCGTCACCGATGCCGCTATCATCACCCACGGCGGCGTAATCATGAGTATCATGAGTATGTTCGCACTCCCAGAAGCTTCTATGGCAGACTGGCTCACACCTAATGGCTGTGGCTATACCATCCGAGTAACCCCAAGCCTTTGGACAAAGATTTATAAAGCAGAAGCAATAGAAGAAATTCCTTACTATGAACCAACTGAAGAAGAGGAAGCTGCTTTCCTTCAAAGCAACCCGGATCTCGACTCGTTTGGAAATCAACTCTCAGGTTTTGGCTTTATAGATTTGGAGGACCCTAATGATTAAAGGCGCTATTTTCGATATGGATGGAACCGTTCTTGATTCAATGTATCTTTGGATAGATATTGGTCCAAGATTCTTGGAACACATCGGTGTAAAAACAGATATCGATATTAAAACAGAAACTAAGACTATGCTCTTTAAAGAGATGAATGAATACTTTAACAACCACGGTCTTATAAACATGTCGCTCGAAGAATTCACAGATACCGCGAACGCGATGGTTGAAGAAGGATATTATAACGACGTACTCGTAAAACCTGGCGTAAAAGAATTTTTAGAAGAGCTTAAGAAAAGGAATATCCCTATCACGCTTGCCACAGCGACAGATAGGCACCTCTTAGAAGCAGCCCTAAAGAGAAACGGCATATTTGAATACTTTGATAAGATATTCACTTGTAATGAAATAGGTTGTGATAAAAAAACAACTAAAATCTATGATGCGGCAAACGAATATCTTGGTATTCCAAAAAGTGAAACTTATATTTTCGAAGATACTTTAACACCTATAAGTACTCTTTCTAAAACAGATTATAAAGTTGTCGGCGTATACGACAAATGGTCTTCAAAAAACTCAGATCAAATAAAGCCCCTTGTAAGTTTCTACACAGATAATTTGAGCAGTCTTAATATTGATGAGTTTTAAAAAAGCACCTTCGGAAAACCGAAGGTGCTTTTCTTATTTGTTCTTAAATTGTTGTTTAAGTCTCTGTTCCTTACTTAAAATCATCTTACGAAGTCTTAGTGAAACTGGTGTAACTTCGAGGAGCTCATCGTCAGCGATAAATTCCATACACTGTTCAAGACTGAGTGTTGTTGGT
>DCGF01000107.1:1583-6313 GCA_002314555.1 Ruminococcaceae bacterium UBA1785
CAGAGCCTGATGCACGAGTATTTGTTAGATGCTTTGTCTTACATACATTACAAACAATATCCTCGTTCTTTGCACATTCGCCGACAATCATGCCCTCATATACTTCAACACCAGCACCAATAAAGAGCTTACCTCTGTCCTGTGTGTTAAAGAGTCCATAAGCATTTGATTCGCCTGTTTCGTGAACAACGATTGATCCTCTTTCACGCATCTGGATGTCGCCCTTATAAGGCTCATAACCATCAAAGATCTGATTCATAATACCGTTACCGTTTGTGTCGGTTAAGAACTCTGAACGATAGCCGATAAGGCCACGTGAAGGAACTGAGAATTCAAGGTGTGTTGCACCACCATCGTGGGCAGACATATCTTTAAGTTCTGCTTTACGAGAACCAAGTTTTTCAATAACAGTACCAACATACTCTGAAGGGACCTCAACTACAAGGAGTTCCATAGGCTCAAGAAGCTGACCATTGTCGTCGCGTTTATAGATTACCTTTGGACGAGATACAGCAAACTCATATCCTTCTCGACGCATTGTCTCTATAAGAATTGAGAGGTGGAGCTCACCACGTCCTGAAACTTTAAATGTATCTGTTGTGTCTGTCTCCTCAACGCGCATTGAAACATTAGTCTCAACCTCTTTAAAGAGACGATCACGAATATTTCTAGATGTTACAAACTTACCTTCACGTCCAGCAAATGGGCTTGTATTTACGATAAAGTTCATAGAAATAGTTGGCTCATCAATCTTAATGAAATCAAGTGGCTCAATATTATTAGGGTCACAAGCTGTTTCACCGATGTTGATGTCCGCAATACCTGATACACAGATTATTTCACCTGCAGCAGCCTGCTCAACCTCTGTTCTCTTAAGACCTTCAAAAGCATAGAGCTTAGAAATTTTTACATTCTGCTGTGAACCATCTGCTTTGCAAAGAACAACCTGCTGGTTGCGCTTAATTGTACCACGTTCAATTCTACCAACGCCGATTCTACCAACATAATCGTCATAATCAAGGCTTGAGAAAAGAACCTGAAGTGGCTCATCAACCTCTCCTTTAGGAGCGGGAACCTCTTCTATAATAGACTCAAAGATTGGGCGCATATCACCCTCTCTATCTCTTGAGTCAAATGAAGCATATCCCTCTTTTGCAGAGGCAAAAACGACAGGGAACTCAATCTGATTTTCATCAGCACCAAGTTCGATGAAAAGGTCAATAACCTCGTCAACAACCTCTGCAGGGCGAGCGCCTGGACGGTCGATTTTATTAATGACTACTACTACTTTTTTCTTAAGACCAAGGGCTTTTTTCAAAACAAAACGGGTCTGAGGCATACAACCCTCAAACGCATCAACGAGGAGTAAAACGCCATCAACCATAAGAAGAATACGCTCTACTTCACCACCGAAATCAGCGTGGCCCGGAGTGTCGATAATATTAATTTTTGTGTCACCATAATGAACTGAAGTGTTCTTTGAAAGAATAGTGATACCACGCTCACGTTCAAGGTCACCTGAGTCCATGACTCTATCCTCTACTGTCTCATGTGATGAAAAAGTACCACTCTGTTTTAATAGTTCATCAACCAAGGTTGTCTTACCATGGTCAACATGTGCGATGATTGCAACGTTTCTAATGTCTTCTCTAAGTTTCAAAATATACACCCTGTCTTCTTTATATAATACCTATAAATTAGTAAAACCGAGATAGAATTTTATCACTACGCCTTGCAGTTTGCAAGTATGAATGTTAAAATTAATATGCGCAAGACAAAAAAGTTAATACCTAGGGGTGCTGAATGTTCTTCGGCTGAGATTAGGACCAAAAAGTCCGTGTCCCTTCAACTTGATCAGGGTAATGCCTGCGTAAGAAAGGAAACTATTATGAAAAACTCAAAGACGTACAGACTTGTAGTCACTGCCATGCTAATTGCCATAGCAACGGTACTCAACCAATTCGCCGTTGTACAGTTACCTGTTGGCGGTGGCGTTACTATTTTTAGCCAGGTTCCGATAATCGCTCTCGGCGTAATTTTCGGACCTTCTTGGGGACTCTTTTCTGGATTTGTTTTTTCACTATTTCAAATCCTCTTTGGTCTCTCAAACTTCTCGTATGTTAAAGGCGCACTAAGCTTTGTTGTTCTCGTTTTATTTGACTATGTAATCCCTTACACCTTCTTAGGATTTGGAGATATCTTTAAAGGTAGTTTTAAGAATAGAAGCGTAGAATTGACTTTGGGCACTATACTCGTTTGCTTTGTCCGTTTTCTCTGCCACTTCATTTCCGGAGCCACAATTTGGGCAGACTGGGCAAACGGAAACTCACTCGACGCCATCCTCATTTATTCACTTACATATAACGGAAGTTATATGCTTCCAGAAACTATAATCACAGTAATCGGTATACTTGCACTGAACAAGTTCTTATTCCCAAGACTTGATGAAAACGGTGTCTTAAAATAAAACCAAAGAAGGAGTTGAACTTCATTGGCAGAAAAGAAAACAACTACAGAGAAAAAGGCTCCTGCTAAGAAAAAGACTACTAAAAAGTCTGAAAATGCAGCTGAACTCGAAGCGCTTGTGAAGGATCTTCCTGGCGAAGAGATTCCTCTCAATGTAAACCCTGAAGACGATGAGAAGATTCCTCTTGATCCAGAAACAGGTCTTGATCCAGAAAAGCTTGAGACAGAACTCAACGACCTCAAAGATCTCGTTCAAGGCGAAATTGACAAAATGATGGGGGAAAACCCTGACTCCGACTGGAAAGAAATCGTCAAAGAAGCTATAGAGGGAAAAGCAAATCACAAAACAGGCAAAGATGCAGTTCTTTGTGAATGCTGTGGTGAGGTAGAAGTAGGTGAAGATGACATCTACTGCTCAAACTGTCTTGAGACAATGCGCCATTATCCATTCGTTTGGTGGAAGCTTGTCTTCCCTGTTATAGCAGTAGCGTTAATCATTCTATCTTTCAGTTACTTCGCTATCTCATTCCCTGTATTTAGCGAGACTGTTTCTGCAAACAAGCTTGTTAAAGCAGGAAAACTTAATTCTGCTCTCTCAGCATATGACAACATCAACGCAGAAATTAAAGTTACCGACGAAAACTTCGGAAATCGTTACCTTAAATACCAAGTTGATCTCTATAGCAAATTAGGTATTGATTCATATGAAGATTTCTCCGACTTTATCGATAAATACTTCCCAAGTTCAAAACTCGATAGATTCTATAATAAAGATGTAAAGGCAGAAAAGGAAAAGATTGATTCCTATCAAAAACTCTATGATGCTTTTACTGATGTCTATAATGTTTCAGACACTTATACCGACTTCCTTGAGGCATTTGATAAGAAGGTTGCAGACAAAGGATATGATGAGGGACAAATCTATTACTACAAATATTACGCTGCTAACATCTTTGGTGAGGACATCAAGGTTATGCGTGAAAACGTAGAGATGATTCAAAAAGTAAGTCCTGACGCTAAAGGTCTCTACCTCCCTCTCCTCGCTGAGATTTCACTCAATGAAGAGAACTACGATGACGTTCTTAAATATGCAAATGAACTTTCAACCTTTAACGCTGAAAGCCCATATGTATATCTTTATAGAGCAGTTGCATATCGTTTAAATGGAGATTTAACAAAGGCTGATGAAGCTTGCGATGATGGACTTAATATCGCTCCATCAAACACTCTCCTCAACTACCAAAAGGGTATCATTTGTCTTCTCCTTGAAAAACAGGAAGAAGCTTACGCCTATGCCGCTACTGCTTACGAAAATGCTGACACAGCTAACTCATATCTCGCAGCCGCTAGCCTCTATTCTCTCTGCGCTCAACTTGAAGGTGAGACTGAAGTAAATGAAGCTATCATTGATGAAGTCACCCAGTACGGATATGGCTTTGCAAATGAAGTTCAGCAGATAATCGATGGGGAACTTACTATCGAGCAACTCTTCACAGAAGGAAAGGGGGATTTCACATGGGCTTAATTAATTACATCGTTAAACTCATCACTTTCCCTGGTGCTTTTTTAAAAGGATTCCTTGAACAACTCGCTTGCCGAATGTTTGGAGTTCCTGTTGAGTTCTCAAAGTACTTCCAAAAGAATGAACTCTGTGGACATGTTGAGCATATGCTTGCTCCAAAGAAAGGCAGTTTTGGAATCTGCTTCCTTCCACATATTATCAGTCTATTCTGTGGAATAGTATTCTCGATTCCAGCAGCGCTTAACATCGTTTACCTCGGTAAAGTAAATGTATTTGGTGTCATCTTCCTATATTTTGGTATCTCATGTCTTTTAAACTGTTTCCCTCTTATAGAGGATGCGGTAAACATGTGGGATAATATCTTTAAGAATAAAGACACAAAATCAGTTGCAAAGATTGGTCTTGCTGCTCCAGCAGCGGTAATGTATCTCGGAGCTTTCCTTGAACATTATTTCATCACAATCCTTACAACAGCTGGATTTATCTATGCTATCCCTTATATCTTTGTCTTATTCATAAAATAAAAATAAAACAATAAGGCACCCTTTTCGGGTGCCTTATTTTTTACTTATTTAAGATTAAAGAACTCATAGAATGCACGATAAGCGCTGTATACATCTATCTTTGATACAACTTCATATGGTGAGTGCATTGAGAGAACTGGAACGCCGAGGTCTACAACGTCGATGTCGTGGCTTGCTACGTAGAGAGCAACTGTTCCGCCGCCACCTGCATCAACTGC
>DCGF01000080.1 GCA_002314555.1 Ruminococcaceae bacterium UBA1785
ACGTCTGCAGTGCCGGGCCTCGCAGTCGGCTGCGCGCTCGCAAACATAATGAGCCCATACGGCGTAGTTGACGTCGTTGTTGGCTCCTTGGCTACGCTCGTCGCAGCCGTACTTGTAAGGCGCTGCCGCAAAGTTACTTGGAAGAACATTCCTGTTCTGTCCGCGCTGATGCCCGTTTTGATAAACGGCATCTTCGTCGGAGCAGAAATCGCGTTCTTCCAACCGTCTTCTGGCGCCCGCGCCGTAACTTTCCTTGTAACTATGGGTGAAGTAGCCCTCGGTGAAATACTTGCAATGGTACTCGCAGTACTATTGCTCAAAGCAATTAAAAAACGTTATAAAGCTTTTAATAGGAGGAAATGATTATGTCAAAAGCTAAGGTTTATGTACGTCACTTAGAAGCTGCTTATCAGACAGAGAGCAGAACTAAGTTCCTTCCATTGTCAGAGGAAATGACAAAGGAAATCAAGAAGACAGTATACGAGATTCTTGATGAAGCTGGCGGAGAAAAGCTTCTCAAGTCTTCAAAGAACGTATACATTAAGCCAAACGGAATTGACGGTAAGGCTTACTGTTACACTCGTCCAGAACTCGTACGCGCAGTAATTGAGTACTGGAAAGAGCATGGCGCAAAGAAGATTTATCTCTTTGAGAACTCAACTCAGAGTAACTTCACACGCCTTGTTTATGAGATTACAGGTTATGCTCAGATCTGCCGTGAAACAGGTGCTATTCCAGTTTATCTTGACGAAGGTCCTGGTGAGATCTTCAAGTTCAAGGGCAGTGACGAGTACCAGTGTGATGAGTTCGAACTTCCAAAGTTCGTAACCCATAACCTTATCAAGGATAAGGATAAGAACCTCTACATCAGCCTTCCAAAGCTCAAGACTCACTCTATGGCTGGTATCACAATGGGTGTTAAGAACCAGTGGGCTTTCCCACGCCAGGAGCACAGAGGCTATGATCATAACTTCCTTCTCGGTTCTAAGCTTGCTGATGTACTTTCATATGTACGTCCTGACTTCACAATTATCGAGGGTGTTGAGGGTACAATCTACGGACATTACCCAGTAACAGCTCTTGCAGATACAGCAGTACTTCCACTCAAAGTATTGGTTGCTGGCGCAAACGTTGTTGCAACTGATATGGTTGGTGCATCTGTATTTGGTCTTACAGTTGATGATATTCCACACCTTAAGCTCGCTATTGAGCGTGGCCTTTCAGAGGGTGTTAAATCAATGGCTGACATTGACATCGACGGCGATGTATCAATGTATGGTGAGAAGTATCCTACAGACCTCTATGACTGCTATCCAAAGGATGTTAAACTCATCTTTGGTAAAGAGATGGCATGTAAAGAGGGCTGCGTAAACAACCCACTTACACTTCTTCAGATTCTCTACAACGACCACGGCGGAAAAGGTGGTTGGACAATGGTAATGGGCAAGGGCTTCGACCTTGATGAGATTGATGCTATCAAGGGTAAGGTTCTTGTAGTAGGTCATTGCGCAATCGACGAAGTAGGCGACAGACTTGTTAAGAGACTTGGTAAGAAGAACGTATACTTCAGTGGCAAGTGCAACGAGCTTGCAAAGTCTGCTGCAGCTATGTTCCACCTTATGAAGGTAAGTCCAATGGAGTTTGCTCCAGTACCACTTACTACTTCTGTTAAATGTGTGATTCTTTCTAAGATTCATGGAACTAAGTCACTTGTTCCAAGTCTTATTTCAAATTACATAAAGACAGTTTAATTTTGGACATAAAAAAAGAGTAGCCGTATGTGGCTACTCTTTCTTATTATGTTATTTAATTATTTAGCTTTAGCTTCCTTAAGGAACTTGTAAACTACAGCTGCAAGTGCACCACCAGCGAGTGGAGCAATGATGAATACCCAGAGGCAAGCCATTGGAGCAGCGTTGCCAGAAATAGCAGCGATGAGAGCTGGACCAAATGAACGAGCTGGGTTTACAGATGTGCCTGTAAGACCAATGCCAAGGATGTGTACAAGAGTAAGTGTGAAGCCGATTACAACACCACCGAATGAGCCATGACCAGCATCCTTATCTGTAACACCGAGGATTGTAAGAACGAAGATGAATGTTAAAACAAGTTCAACAAGGAGACCTGCAACAGCACTGCCGTTTACGCCAGCAAGGCCGTTTGAACCGAGGCCACCTGTCATGTCTTCAACACCACCGAGTGAGAAGATGCCGAGGAGAAGAGCAGAACCTGCTGTTGCACCGAGGCACTGTGAGATAACATAACCGATAAAGTCTTTAGCTGTCATTCCACCTGAGAGTAAAACACCGAGTGAAACAGCAGGGTTGATATGGCATCCTGAGATGTTACCAACGCAATAAGCCATACCTACAATTGTAAGACCGAAAGCAAAGGCAGTGAGGATGTATCCGCCACCGTTTACTGCGTCACAACCAACAAGCATTGCTGTACCACAACCGAGGAATACGAGTGTGAATGTACCAATGAATTCTGCAATGTACTTTTTCATAGTAATCACCTTCTTTTTATTAAATTTGCAAAAATATTATAATTAATGTTATATAGTTTTTCAATACCATCGGTGGTTCTCTCTCATTCATTGGTCCTGGCAAGGGTAAGAAGTTTGTAGATTGCTACGACTACTGGATCAACTATCTCGACAATCTTCCAGACTAATTTGACAGATTTGCAATATATTATTTGACACATTTGATGATTGCTGTTTTGAAACAGTCTCAATAAATAAGAAGAGTGGCCGCAAGGCCACTCTTCTTTTTCTATCCAATAATAATATCTTCTTGTGAAATTGGTTCTTCTGGCTCGAGTTCTTCAACAAAGACCTTATTTACACGTCTCTCATCTGCATCGAGGACAGTAATCTTAAGGTTTTCATACTTGAAGGTCTCACCAGCTTCTGGATAGTGTTCGAGCTGCTCGATACACCAACCACCGACGGTTTCACTCTCGAATTCGTCGGCTTCGAGGTCGAACTCCTCAAACAGGTCTTCGAGGATCATGTCGCCGTCGACCTCAAGGTCGTCGCCGTGCTCGATAAGCTCCTCTTCGACCTCATCTGACTCGTCCCAAATCTCTCCGACGAGTTCCTCTAAAACGTCCTCCATAGTTACGATACCGTGAGTTCCGCCGTATTCGTTTGTAACTATAGCCATATGCTGCTTATTCTTTTTAAGTGCAGCTAGAACGTCAGGAAGTTTTGTGGTCTTATATACGAAGCATGGCTCCATAAGGTGGTTTTTAATATTAAACTTATCTCCATCAGCGAGTGAGCGGAGGAGGTGGTTAATATGAAGAACACCTATGATGTTATCAATATCATCTTCATATACAGGAAGACGGGTGTAAGGGGTACTCTCGATTATCTTAAGTATCTCTTTTTCATCATCGTCTACGTCGATAGTATCAAGGTCAACTCGTGATGTCATAACGTCTGATGCGGAAGTATCAGAGAAGTCGATAGTCGCTTGGATAAGTTCAGAGGAGTCGCTACTTAAGATGCCTTCGTCCTCAGCAGTCTCGATTATAGACTGGAATTCTTCTACGGCTTCGTCTTCGTCGTCATCATCGACCTTTTCTTTACCTACAATCAAGGTCACAAGTTTAACTGTGATCCAAACGAGTGGGTAAAGGAGAGTCATAAGTATACGAATAGGGTATGCGTATCGCATGGCTCTGGTGTTTGGTCTTTTCTTAGTTGAAATTTTTGGAATAGTTTCACCAAAGATAATGATCAAAACTGTAATGATTACTGTACCGAGCCAAGTTGGGAAGTTAACACCTGTCTTATCATGAATAAGAGTGAGGAGAACAACCATAAGGGAAGATGCAGCGATGTTTACAAGGTTATTACCTATGAGGATTGTGCTTAATGCATCATCGAAACGGTTTGTAATCTCGAGAGCTTTTTTAGCAGTCTTTCTGCCGTTTGCAGCCTCATGTTCAAGTCTAACTTCTGATGCTGCTGAAAAACTCATCTCAGAGGATGAGAAGAAGTCTGAAAGGTTGATACAAAATAGAATACCAACTGCTACAAGGATGATAGCGGTCATGACTGCTCACCACCTTCCAAAGATGGTGCTTGGTCTTCTTCGTCATAGATTTCTCCGACGAGTTCCTCCAAGATATCTTCAATAGTAACAATGCCGTAAGTTCCACCGAATTCATCGTTAATGATTGCGAGCGAAACTTTGTTTTGTGACATCTTTTCTAAAAGTTCATCTATTGGCATATCCTGTGGTGCAAAGAAAGGCTTATCTATAAGTCTCTTTACTGTAGGATATTTTTTTGTTTTAAGATAACGTTTAATGTATCTGCGGATTGAGAGTACACCTATGATGTTATCTTTACTCTCATCATATACTGGAAGTCTTGAATGAGTTGAGTCTGTGATAGTCTCAAAGATTTTTTCATTATCATCGCGAAGATTTATAGCAACTAAATCAACACGTGGGGTTGAGATATCTTTGGCTGTAACTTCCTCAAACTGTAGAGCGGATGAGAGGAGATCGCTCTGTTCCTCATCTATTACGCCACTCTCTTCAAGGTCTTCAATAATGTCATAGAGTTCATCTTCTGTGACTGTGATTTCAGGTTCGCTTTTTGTAAGCTTACCGGCAAGGTTTCCAATACCCGAAAGTACAGCTGCAAGAGGTGATAAAACCTTCATTAAAATAATAAGAGGCCCTGCGCATGTTAAGATACAACTTTCGTTGTTCTTTTTTGCAAAACTCTTTGGTAACATCTCACCTACAAAGAATACAACGAGTGTGGTGATGATGGTACTAATAGACACGGCACTAAGCCCCCAAATTTTAGTTACAAAGACTGTAACTATAGAGGCAATGGAGATGTGGACGATATTAGTGCAGATAAGGAGAGTGGTAATCGCCTTATCAAAGTTATCAAGTGCGTAGAGTACGCGCTTTGCACGTGTGTCGCCACGTTCCAAATTAAGCTTAATCTTATTCCTAGATACGCTTGAAAGTGCGGTCTCAGTTATAGCAAAATATGCTGCAAGACCTAGAAGTATTAAAATTATTATGAGTGACCCTCGACTGTCGCCGTCCATAATGCGGATCAAACTCTCCTTTCGTTTTTAAAAAGTAAGTAAAAGTATATATTAATAAGAGTCTGTTGTCAAATTCGTCTTAAATATGTCATTTTTATGAGTGTTGTGGTATAATGTTCAGTGTTAATAATTAAAGCAAGGAGTTGTTTTATTTGAAGAAGACTTATATAGGTTGGCAGGAAGCTGACTATGTATCAGCACAGAAGGAATATACTGAATCTACACCTATGTTTGGTGAGAATGGTAAGCTCCTCTGCCCAGGTTATGCGAAGCATAATGTTTTTGAATATGACAGAAATAAAGTTCTTCATAAGATGCGCCGTAAAGAGTGGGATTTCTATCAGCTCTCTGACGGACATTATATGGTACAGCTTAGTATAGCTAACATCTCCCTCGGTGGATATGTTTCACTTGTACTTGTTGACCTTAAAGAGGGAAAAACACTTTCTGAGGATATGAATCTCTTTATCGGTCAGACAAACAAGTATGCTTTACCTCCAAAGGGCGACGTTCCTAACCATATTCATTTCAATATTGGTAAGGCAGTAGTTGATTTTGACGTAAAAGAGACAAAACGCGTTATCGACTTTAAGTCTCCAAAATCAGAGTGTCACTTTGAGATGGATCAGTATAAAGATCATGAAAACATCACCACAGTTCTTCCTTTCGAGGGCTTCCCTGATAGATATTTCATGACAACAAAGCAGATGTGTATGCCAGCTGAAGGTTATATCAAATGTAACGGTCAGACATATAACTTCACAAAGGATAATATGTTTGGCTCACTTGACTGGGGTCGTGTATGCACTCCTTATAGCCTCGTTTGGTACTGGGGTTCAGGTTCAACTTATCTTTTCGATAAGGATGGAAATAAGCACACATTCGGTTTTGAAATCACTTGGGGTATCGGTGATGAGCGTAACGCTACTGAGACTATGATGTTCTATGACGGAAAGGGACATAAGTTTGAAGCAGTTGACGTTGAGACTTTCCCAAAGCCTGATAAATATATGGAGCCTTGGAAGTTCATCTCTAGAGATGGACGCTTCAACCTTACAATGACTCCTTTCTATGATCACCACTCAGACCTCAATGTACTCGTTATGAGAATGCACAGCCACCAAGTTCACGGCCTTTGGAACGGCACAGTGACTCTTGATGACGGAACTGTTTTAGAGATTAAGGACATGTATGCTTTCTGTGAGTACGTAGAAAACCGTTGGTAAGATAAAATAAAGAGCTGCTCAAATGAGCAGCTCTTTTTATTTTAAAGTTTCATTCCATGATCTTTTTCTACAAGTTTTTTATAGCATTTATAACAGAGGCCTTCGTAGGTTTCTGAGCCACCCATAAAGACTTGGTCACCCTCGATTAAAATCTTTCCGTCTTCATCAAATCTACCGTTTACTGTAGCTTTTCTGCCACATCTGCAGACGGATTTAATCTCTGTGATAGAGTCTGCGATTTCAAGGAGTCTCATGCTGCCTGGGAACATCTTTGTTCTAAAGTCAGTTCTAAGGCCGAAGCAGAGGACAGGGACATCGAGGTCGTCTACGATAGTCTTAAGTTGGTCAATCTGTTCCATAGATAAGAACTGACATTCGTCACAGATGATGACGTCGACGCGCTCAGGTAAATCGGCGTATCGGTTGATTATATTATCGTCTGGGCCGACAATATCGGCAACAGCGCCAAGACCGATACGCGACATTAAAACGGCCTCGCCGTCACGTGTATCAGCGCAAGGTTTAATAAGCCAAACCTTATTACCTTTTTCTTCATAATTAAATTTTGTCATAAGCGCTTGGGCTGTTTTAGAACTGCCCATAGCCCCAAATTTAAAATAAAGTTTTGCCATATCTATCACCCAAAAATATTATAGCATTAGAGAGATGTATAAACAACGATTGTTATTATTATGAACATCTGATGTTAATATAAATTAACACTTTTGTTTTATTACATTATATGATAAAATACGAGCACAGAAAAAGTTAAGGAAAAGTGGAAATGAAAAAGAAAAAGATAAGTAAAACAGCATTATTCTTAATTTTGTCAGTGACTATAATCATTGGCCTTATTCTTGCTGGCTTATTTGCTTTTTATCAAGTCACTTATACAGCTGTAAATAAAGAAAACAGCGCTTACTTCGTAGAAGATGTAAAACAGTTAGCTGAAGATGTTGACGAATCTTTGATGGATGGTTTTAAAAACATAGAGATAATCAGTGAACTTGTATCTAGTTCGATTGATTCTCCAGAAGTAGATATTAGAGACTGGCAGAACATCATTCAGGATTCAGTATTCGACTTTATTGAGTTTGCAGACCCACAGGGTCTTGATCATAACATCACTGGTGAAACATCTGATGCCAGAGATAGAACTTATTATAAGGATGGTATGGCTGGTAATACCGGTGTTGAACTTATTATGGAATCTCGTGCCACACAGGAGACCCTACTTATGTTCTATACCCCAGTTTATTATGAGGAAACTATAGTAGGTTCTGTCGTCGGTGTATATCAGGCTAGTAACATGCTTACGGATGCACTCACTGTTAAGTATTACGGTGAAATTGCTCCTGCATACCTCTGCTCAGAAGATGGTATTGTTGTCGCTAGTAGTGTAGGTGTAGATACTACAAAGAAGATAAACATAACTGATGTAGTTGCTAAAGATGATAAGGAATTAGCTTTAAAAATCACTGACTCTTTTAAAACTGGCTCAGATCTTCTCTATGGAGCTGAAAGCATCGATACTACTACTGGTTATGTAACAAAGCTTCCAAACAGCGGATTTTACCTTGTGCAGACATTCCCTGACAGTGTTTCAAAAGATATGGTAAGCACTACTACAGACAGCGTTATCGCGCTTGTAGCTTTCCTCGCTGTTGTTTATGCCATCATCATTATTTCTATTATAATTTTCTATAAGAAACAGAGGGACCTCGTTGAGAGAGCAAATAGGGCGAAGACGGACTTCCTCTTTAATATGTCACATGACATCCGTACTCCTATGAATGCCATCACCGGATATGGAGCTATGGCAAAAGAGCATATCGATGATAAAAAGAGTGTCTCAGATTATCTCGATAAGATTAACATAGCTAGTAAGCAGCTTCTCTCTTTGGTAAACGAAGTACTTGATATGTCACGTATTGAGTCCGGTAAGGTTGTATTAGAAGAGGAAGAAGTAGATTTAACTGAGACTTGTAACTCTATTTTAACTGTTATTGAGACTTCTGCTGAGAAGAAGCATATTACTGTAAAAGGTGACTTTGACGATATTAGGAATAAGGATGTATATACAGACGCTTCTCGTCTTACACAGATAATTACTAACATCCTCAGTAACTCGGTTAAGTATACACTTGATGGTGGAAAGATATTCTTTACAGTTTCTCAACTTGAAGCAGTAAGACCTCGCTATAACACATATAAATTTGTAATAGAAGATACCGGCATCGGTATGAGCGAAGAATTCTTAACTCATATTTACGATGAGTTTGCCCGTGAACGAAACACCACCATGAGCGGTGTCGAAGGTACAGGTCTCGGCATGTCCATAGTAAAACGTATCGTAGACTTGATGGACGGAAGAATTGAAGTTGAATCTAAACAGGGAGTTGGAACTAAGACTACTATATTTATCGAGTTTAGACTTCATCATGCAAAAGATGATGCATATCTTCCAAACCTTGACGACGAGGTAAAGAGCATAGACGGTATGCGTGTCCTCCTCGTAGAGGATAATGAGATGAACCGTGAAATTGCTGCTGACCTTCTGTCAGAGGAGGGTGTAATTGTTGAGATGGCAGAAGATGGTGATATAGCTGTTGCTAAGGTAGCTGAGTCTGAGCCTGGTTACTACAATGTGGTTTTGATGGATATTCAGATGCCTCGTATGAATGGCTATGATGCGACTAGAGCTATTCGTGCACTATCAGATCCAAATCTTTCTAAGATACCTATTGTTGCTATGACAGCAAACGCCTTTGAAGAGGACAAACGAAATGCTTTAGAAGCTGGTATGAACGGTCACCTCGCAAAACCAATTGATATGGTGCTTGTAAAGAAGACGTTGAGTAAATATAGAAATAAATAAGAAAAAGGAGCTCAAAAGAGCTCCTTTTTATTATCTAAATATGTCGTTTTCTAAAACATCACATTTTGCACTGCCAAGGGATATTTCCGAGAGGTCCTTTAAAAACTTCTCTACACCATTTGATGGGATAAGAAAGTCTACTGTTACACTCTCTTTAAAATCTGAGTTTTCTACCGTACCACCATTTGTAAGGATAGTGCTCTCTAGTTTTCCATAGAGGGTGTAGTCTACAGTGGTTTTAAGAAGGGTGTAGGACTTCATCTCTTTTATCCCGGCGGCGTTTACGGCGAGTGAGGCGGCATGTGAATATGCGCGAACAAGTCCGCCACCGCCAAGTAGGATGCCGCCGAAGTAGCGGGTGACGACGATGACGCAGTCTTGCACGCTCGACTTCTTTAGAACGTCGAGGACGGGCATGCCTGCGGTGCCTTGAGGCTCTCCGTCGTCTGAGAAGCGGCTAGCGCCGCTTTTTAGCACGTAGGCGTAAACATTATGCTTCGCATCCCAATGCTTCTTTTTGATCCCCTCGATGAATTCTAGGGCATCTGCCTCAGTGCTCACCGGCTTTATATATCCTATGAAGCGGGAGCGCTTCTCAGTGAATTCATCGAAGGTTTCTTTTTCTATTGTTAAATATGAATCAGCCATCTTATTTCCACTCAATGTTTGTCTTAGAAATAGTTTGGTGATTTTCAAAGTACATTGTAAGACCTTCAAGAGTTGTGCCTGCAAGTGGTGCATCATCTTTAGTGATAACTGCGCCATCTGCTAAATACTTATCATAGCTATCAACAAGTATCTTTGAAGGAACTGCTACATAGTAAGATTTACTGTCATCAATGCTGATGCCGTTCTTTGTCATTACGGCGATATCAAATGTCTTATCAACACCAAACTCAGTGTTTGTGTTGTAGCCGCTCTCCACGAGCGCGTTGATATCGCTGCCAGACATCTTAACTATTACAGGAGCTGCTGTACCCTGAATGTAAGAATTGAGAAGAACTTCTTCGATGTCACCTTTATAAATCTTTGACTGAACTATTGGAGTGTTAACTTCAAGTGGGAGTTCATTTATGTTGTTTACATAAGGTAAGATACTTACTTCTATTTTCGCATCGATGCCGTTATCATCAAGTACTTTCTGTGATGAGAGGGCATTTGCTACACACTGAAGTTTTGCTACGTCTTTATAGTCAAGTGTCTCGGAAACTTTGGCAAGTGTTTTAGGTGTATGGTTTAAAAATGCAGTATTATCTTTATCAAGTTCAACAAAGATATTTTCAAATGTATCTTTTCCTAAGAGATAATCATTTACAACCTGGCCAACACTTACGATACATTCATTATCAAATTCGTTATAGTACCAAGGCATGATATAGCCTTTTTCAACACTGTCAGCAAAGTCTGCGTAGAGTCTTGTATTATCGATGCTGAAATCTTTAACAGCAACATAACCATCTGGATATAATTCTGTGAAGAGACGAGCAGCTTTGTCTGTGGTCATGAGTTCGAGGATATCAACGATTTTTGCAAGTCTCTTTGCCTGATCTTCCTCACCGAGTTTTTTATTAATAGCAAGGTACATATTGTTATATGTTACATAGCAGTTTGAATTTCCATTTTCTGAAATCCAAGGCATAGAACCATATTTGTCATGAAGGACTGTAGCACCAGGGATGTTGTATCTAGTGAGACCTTGATGAGCTTCGTTTGCTTCATCATAGAGAACGTATTTACCGTCGATTTCTACTGCGATACCGTCAGTAGCTTCTTCTGCAACTACTTCGTCACCGATATATTCTGCACCGACAATTTTACCGTCATCATCGTATTGGAATCCGTCGTATGAATATGTATCGTTGATAATATTGAAATAGAAGAGAGCTCTAGTCTCTTTGAATTCTGTACTTGCGTTCCAGTCTTCACTATGAATACTACCAAAGAGACCTGCTTCTACAAACTTTTCAAAATATGAGGCCTCTTCTTTAAATTCATCGATAGATGCGTTACCACTGCGGTAGTTAGCAAGCCATTCGGTGCCGTCTGCACCAAAGATGTAATTTGTTCCAAGTAGATGGAAAAGATAGTTAAATCCGTGACCTGTAAGAGTGGCACCTGTTGTAGAAAACTTAAGACCAAGTTCCTCAGCTTTTGCCTTTAAGGCAATCATTTCCTCTAAACTTGAAGGAAGTTCAAGATTATATTCCTCAAAAAGAGTTTTGTTATACTCAATTCCTATAAGTCTTGTAGAGAAAGGAAGCTGATATACGGAACCATCAACATCTATCTGCTTGATTTGATTTGATGTAAATAAATCAGGGAGATTAGTTTCTGTTGATAAGTTGAGGAAAGCATTCTCTTGATACTCCTCGTTTGTTCTAGAGGCAGTTACGATGATGTCGGTTGGAAGATCACCGTTCTTTATCATTTGGTTCATGGTGTTAGTTGTATCAAGGGTATTACTGTATACAAACTCAACATCATATCCAAGTTCTTCTTTAATTAATTCTTTTAAAGCTGTATAGTATGTCGTCTTAGTATTACCAAGGCCGATATACATAGTGATAGGGGAATCATCCTGAACAGGAACCTTTGCACAGGATGCAAAAGTAAGAATCATTGAAAGTACCAGGATTAAGCTAATTATTCTCTTCATTTTTATTCCTCCTAATCTTTTTTATAGTAGTTAGAAATTGTTTTAACAACTTCTGACATGTTGATTGGTTTTGAGAGGTGAGCGTTCATTCCAGCGTCGTGAGTTGCCTTAATATCCTCTTCGAATGCGTTGGCTGTCATAGCAAGGATTGGAATGTTTGCATCTTCTCGTGCCATACCACGGATGATTCTTGTGGCCTCAAGACCGTCAACCTCAGGCATCATTACGTCCATAAGGATTAAGTCGAATGTGCCGGCAGGGTTTTCTCTGAATATCTTGATAGCCTCCATACCGTTTCTGGCAGGGGTGAGGATTGCTCCTTCGTCGCCAATAAGCTGCATTGCAATCTCAAGGTTAAGGTCGTTATCCTCTGCGATTAAGATCTTACATCCGGTGATGTCACAGGTGCTCATATCAAATTTATCTTCTTCAGATTCGATAGCGCTTGTAACTTCAAATGGAATATCAACTATAAATGTTGAGCCTATCTCATAGGTACTCTGAACAGTAATTTCGCCGTCCATAAGTTCTACAAGTTTCTTTGTGATACTCATTCCAAGGCCTGTGCCTTTATACTGAGTTCTTGAGCCACCCTCTTCTTGAGAGAAACTGTCCCAAATCTTTGTGAGGAATTCAGGCTTCATACCGATACCCGTGTCCTCGATTTCAAATCTGATGGTAATCTTATTACCAGTAGCAGATTTAGCTCTCATCTTATACCAGATTGTTCCACCGTCCTGTGTATATTTAATAGCATTACTTAGGATGTTGATGATAACCTGGCGAAGGTGAAGTTCATCTGCCAAAATATATGGAGTCTCTAAGTCATCAAACTCTGTGATGAATTTAAGATCTCTGTTGTTAATCATACCGTTTACGATAGATTCACAGTTACCGCAAATAGTTCTAATATCAACTGGTTTATTTGTGATGACGATTTTACCACTCTCAATACTACTCATATCAAGTACGTCGTTAATAAGAGATAAGAGGTGGTGAGAGGCGCCGTCGATTTTATCAAGACATTCAGCTGTCTTTTCTGGGTTATCCTGCTGTCTAGCGATTTCAGTCATACCCATAATTCCGTTAATAGGTGTTCTAATATCGTGAGACATGTTGGCGAGGAATGAACTCTTAGCGGTAGATGCTTTTTCGAGCATCTCTTTTGCCCTACGTTCATCTGCTACTACTTTTTCCCTAGTGATGGCTCTATAGGTTGAAACTATGAAAGCGACCAAAATTAAAGAGAATGCGCCGAAAACGAGAGATACGATTCTAAGGAGTCTAGGAACGTAGTTGCCAGCTGAAAGAGAATCAGCATTGATAACGAAAACTAAGGACCAACTGTTCCAGTCAAGTGGTGAGGAGCAGATGAAGTAGTTATCTTCATTTATCTCGAATTCACCGACAACCGTCAAACGGTTATTAATTAATTTCTTCTGTTCTTCACTTGTATCGTCATATAAGAAGCTTACACGGTCATATTTTTTTAGGATGTTTGAACCAGGTACTAAGATGCCGAGTTCATAGTTCTTATAAATCATAATTCCATCTTCGTCCATAATGAATCTGTTACAGTCATATGGGAAGGAACTAGTAATCTTCTTATGAAGGTCATTCAAATAATATGCAACGATAACATATTCGATATCTGCAGAACCATCTTTAGTAGTTACAGTTATAGGGGTATCAAGTCTTACTCTATATACGATACTTTCTACATCTGCATCTACGCCTGTGGTGATATATGTAATAACATCTTTAGTGTTTTTACCGTAATATTCAGGAGCTGTAATTCTACCGGTTGAACCGTTCTTACCATACCAAGTCATATTTGAATCGACGAGCATAGCGTTACATTCCTGAATGCCCATGATTTTTTGGGCATGACTTATAAATTCATCGACATCATCATCTGTCTTTAATTCCTCTGTAACATAGTTTGAATATATTAGTGAGTAGTCATAATATTTATTAATAGTCATATTAACGAAGTTTGTTAAAGTCTTCGTCTGAGATGTAAGATATGTAGTTCTCTCTTTGTGAATGGACTCCTTTACGTACTTACTTAAGTAATTGGCAGCAAAGCCCATTATTGCAACGAGAAAAGCTGTTATAATAATAATAATAATAACGCTTTTGTCCCCAAAAAGTTTTGTTCTAAACTTTTCCATGCTTTTCCTCCAGAATGATATATAAGAATGATAAATTAATCAAAAAATAAAAAGCGACATAAATAAGACATAAATAATATGTTACTAAATTCCAATTATATTATACATAATATTGGTACATTTTTGCAACAAAAATATTTTAATGCTTTTAAGTGTTAAAGCGATTGCGCATAAATTAAAGGAAGAGGAGCATTTAGAGTTCCTCTTCCTTATACTTTTTTTACTATTTTTAAGAAAGTTTAATTCCCTTAAGTATCTTTTCTTTCTTCCTGTTCTTCTTATCAATCTTCTTTGAAATGAACTTAACAATTGAAGTCAAAACCCAAATAAGAAGGAAGTAGATAAGAGCTGTTGCGAGTAGTGGGAAGAATGCTTCGTATGTACGAGCCCTGACAAGGTCACTCATCTTTGTGAGGTCCATAATAGCGATGTAACCTACAACAGATGTTTCCTGAATAAGTGAAACTATTGAGCCCTGATACTGTGGCATAAAGTGTTCTGCTGCCTGTGGGAATATGATTTTAAAGAATGTCTGATCCTGTGTGAATCCTTGCGCACGACCAGCCTCAACCTGTCCATTACCAACAGCCTTTACGCCCGAGATAATGTGATCATAGAAAATACAAGCAAAGTGGATAGTGAAGGCGATGATAGCAACCACTGTGTTACTTATCGTGTAACTACCAAATATTACATAGTAGAAAACCATAAGAAGTACAACTGTAGGTGTACTATTCATAATCCAGCAAAGAATGTTTGTAAACTTTGTCTCTGCCTTCTTTCCATGCGCGCACCAAAGGTAAATAAGGAGACCGAGGATAGTTCCGAGAACTGCTGATGTGATTGTAAGAAGAAGTGTAATTCCAACACCTTTTACAAACATCTGCCAACGTGATTCTCTTAAAAATGTTTTGCTGAAACTATTTTGAAGATTATCAAGGAAAGTTCCACCATCATCAGTTTTTGCTACGGCAGTACGAAGTGGCATAGTTTCTAAAGAACCATCAATAGCAACAAATGAAGGCATCTCTGTTTTCTCAACACCGAAGCTTACAGATTCGGTAAGCATAGCATCAATTTTGCCTTGCTGGAGTGCAGGATAGATGGATGCAAAATCACCAAAGAATACAGGTTCAGCATCTGGGATAGCAACTTCAAGATACTGCTCGTATCCAGTACCTGATTGGATACCGACTTTTTTGCCGTTTAGTTCGTCTAAACTATTGAAACCATTTGACACAGCAGAGTCGTATACAGCAATAATGTCAAACTTTATGAAGTTGTCTGTGAAGGTCATCTCTTCAGCACGTTCTTCATCTTCTAAAACACCAACTGCGATGTCTACTTTACCACTAGAGAGGGCGTCGTTCATTGCGGTGTATTCGTAACATTTGATTTCTGGCTCATAGCCATATTCACGGCAAAAGCGGTAGATGAAGTCGATGCTGAAGCCTTGAAGTTCGCCGCCTTCGCCTGCGAAGCAAGCTGGCTCGAACGATGCTTCAGCAGCAAAAATGATTTTGCCGTTTTCGCCGGTAATGCCTGATTTGTCGACCTCGGCATTACCGCGGTCATACTCAGTTACCCAATACTTTTCGAGTTCATCAGTTTCGCCGTTTTCTTTCATTTTAGCTATATACTCATTAAGTTGAGTCTCGAGCAAATCTGAATCTTTTTTATTCTCTTCGCTCTTTGGTAGAAGAATGAATGAAGCAACCAATATACAAAGGGCAATGATAACAGGTAATAATCTTTTCATGTTTCTGCCCTCCCTTAAAGTTCCATTGTGAAGCGACGACCAAAGCCTTCGTCAGCTTCTTCGTTTTTATATCCTAGTGAATAGTTGCAAAGAATCTTATACTCAAGTGTATTCTCTAGCTTTTCATAGAACTCTTCATTCATTTCAACTGTAGAAGATGGAGCCATAGAGAGTGTGAGTTTATCTTCTTTAGCATAATATTCAAGTGAAACATATACTGTCTTATCTTCACCGACAATATATCTCATAACAAGGTTATAGAATTCTTCATAAGCATTACATACTTTAACAATGCGCTTTGTTTCAATCTTATAGTTGGATAAGAATCCGAATATATCTTGGAACTCATCTCGTAAATCATGACCATCATCTTCAGTAAGCTTCTTTTCAAGACAAGCGAGGCGACGGATGAATTTACGTGTACGCTCTTTTTCTGGCTCGTCAAATACTTGCTCCGGTGGGCCATCTTCGTAGATGCCGCCTTGGTCCATATAGAAAACTCTATTTGAAATCGAGCGAGCAAATTCAATACCATGAGTGACAATCATCATAGTACAGCCTTCACCTGCGAGCTTTGCAATTATTTCTTCAACTTCGCCAACTGTGAGTGGATCAAGTGCCGATGTAGGCTCGTCAAATAAAATGATTTCAGGGTCAGTTGAGAGTGTGCGAGCTATAGCCACACGCTGCTTTTGACCACCTGAGAGCTGCTCTGGATATGAGAGTGCAAAGTCCTCCATACCAACGGACTTCAAAAGTTCCATTGCCTTCTCATATGCCTCTTGGCGAGAACGCTTTAAAAGAGTTGTCTGTGCAAGCATACAGTTCTCTACAACAGTCAAATGATTATATAAATTAAAGCTTTGGAACACCATTCCAAGTTTTGTACGAACCTTATTTATATCACATTTGTGGTCTGTGATATCTTCACCGTCAACAATAATCTTACCTGAAGTTGGTCTCTCAAGAAGATTAATACAGCGAAGAAGGGTTGATTTACCAGTACCAGAAGGACCGATAACAGCTATGATATCTCCTTTATTAATTGTCACATTAACATCAAGAAGCGGAGTAACTTCTTCATATTCTTTTCTAAGATGCTGAATTTCTATCAATTTATTATCAGACAAGTTTCCATATCCTCCTTTTAGCGATATATATTTGTATTGTACCCTTATATTATACTAATAAATTACAAAAAGACCAACTGTTAGTTATAATAAACATTCAGTTGTCCACAAACTGTGGACGACTTGTTCGTCGCGATAAAATTAAAAGACCAAGCTATGCTTGGTCTTTGGTGCACCTGACAGGAATCGAACCTGCACCCCGTGAGAGACTAGATCCTAAGGTATCTGCCACCATACTGCCAGTTTATTGAAACAAGTGTATGCCGAGACATTTTACATTATTTTAATGATTTTTGAATATTTTTCGCAAAAACATTGAAAATAATGTTGACACACGACGTTTTGAAGATTATAATCGAATCATAAAGGAGTGATGAATGTGCTTTTACAATTTTCTGTAGAAAACTATACATCAATTAAGAACAAGTGTGTTTTAGACTTAACACCAACTGTTGATAAGGAACATCCTGAAAATATATTAATGCGTGGTGAACAAAAAGCATTAAATGTTATTACTGTTTATGGTGCTAATGCATCGGGCAAGAGTAATTTATTTAAAGCAATGACTTCTGCACTAAACATTATTAGGAATTCAGAGAACACTCAAATTAATATGTTGTTGCCTATTATGCCGTTTAAGTTTGATGGCTCATCACAAACAAAACCTTCTTCTTTTGAATTTACTTTTGTGGCAAATGATGAAAAAAAGTACGTTTATGGTTTCAGCGCTACACCAGAAGAGATTACTGAGGAATATTTATATTGCTATAACTCTGCAAAACCATCTGTTATTTTTGATTTTACTTATAAAGCAGAACTTCCAGAATATAAATTTTCAAGATCTAGTAAATCTGAGCTTGTGCCTTTACTTGAAAAACGCACAAAGAATAAGTTGTTCATTTCTACTGCTACTGCTTGGAATGCTACCAGCACAAAAGTGGCTTTTGAATGGCTTGCGACAGGGGTTAACACTATTACCAATGTAAATGAGCTATCTAATGTTTCTTTAGATAAATATAGAACTGATGATAGCAAAGAATATATTCAGTTTGCAAAAATGCTAATGAAACATGCAGATATCAATATTTCTGACTTTGATATTAATATCACAGAAACAGAGGTATCACCATTATCATTTATGATCAATGGTCAAACTATTACCCCGGCAAAGAACTATAATGTTGAAGTATTAACAAGTCACTTGATTAAGGATGAAAATGGTCAAGAAACAAAATATAAACTCAACCTTCAAGAAGAGTCGTTAGGTACGAATCAATTGTTCCTATACGCCCCGCTGTTAAAAGATATAATAGATAATGGAGCAACTCTATTTGTTGATGAACTTGATAAGAGTCTTCACCCATTTATCGTTAAATACATAATTAATATGTTCAGAGATGAAAGCATTAATAAAAACGGAGCACAGTTGATTGCGACAACGCATGAAACAGTCTTATTATCGCTTGATATGCTTAGAAGAGATCAAATTTATTTCACTGAAAAAGATAGTGATACAGGTATAACATCACTATACTCTTTAAATGAATTTTCTGTCAGAAAGAGCGACAACGTTGAAAAAGGATACCTTCTTGGAAGATATGGTGCTATTCCTCTAGTGTATATGACAGAGGTGATTTAATGGACCGTAGATTTAGAGAAAAAAGAGAGGGAACTAATAAAAGAAGAGAAAAGCCAATATTGATGATAGTTGCTGAAGGAAATAATGTTACTGAAACCACTTATTTCAAATCATTTCAGCAGCAACATGCAAACTATAATATCAAAGTAATAGTAGCTAAAAATATCACCGACCCAAAAGGTATGCTAAAAGAAATGCAGCGTCAATGGAAAGTCAAAGGATTAAGTGAAAGCAAAGGTGATATGGCATATATTGTCTTAGATTTAGATTGTGATAATTCAAAAGCAGAATTAATTAAATCTTTAAGTGGAACTGCTAAAAATATTAAATTTGTTCCGTCAAATCCATGTTTTGAGATTTGGTTTTTGTTGCATTTTAAGTATTCTACACATGCATATTTTAATTCAAATGAAGTTATAAAAGATTTGAAATCTTATATTCCTGATTATGAAAAAACAAAAGATATAAATTGTACTCTCTGTCCTTTACTTGCAACCGCATTGGAAAATGCCAATCGCCTAAATGACCACTATAAATCATTAGGATTAGAGTGGCCATCAATAGATTGTAATCCAATGACTGAAGTCCCTGAAATAATACATAAAATTCAGGAACTTGAAAAATAAGCATAAAAAAACTGCTTCAATCACGGCAATGATTGAAACAGTTGTTTGAAGACTATGTAAATAATCTCCGGTGGATTTAGTTTACCATAGTCTTCAAAAAAATGCACTATATTTTTTTGAAGGGAGGTTATAACTATGGCAGAATCAAAAGTTTATCGTTGCGATAAACCGTGCCCCATAGGCAAGCATTGCTTTATAGTGAAATTGGCTGATTCTTTAGAGATGCCAATAACAGTATTGCAAAAATGTCCCGCCAAAAAGGGCGAAGACATAGAAATAACAATTAAATAAAAATTTACTTGTGAAAAAACCGCTAAGACGTGTTACATTACAGATTTTTGTAAACACTCTTAGCGGTTTATTTTTTTTAAAGGAGCCACTCTTATGGTAACATTAAATCAAACAATTAATAACCCTCGCATTGGTTGTAAAGATATTTGGAATTCATACATGGCAAAAGACGCTGACTTTTCCGACAACGATAATGATATTCCATTTTGTCCAACAACTGCTAAATCACTTCCTACAGACATCATAACTTGGGAAGAAGCTAAAACTATTTACAAAAAACATATTGCTCAAAAAGACTATGAGTTTAAATATAATGCATTTGTGTGTTATTATATAGATGACTACAAGTTTGATGGAGCACGTGGTATTTGGCACGATTCAAATCAAGCATTAAAAGTTCTTCGCCATTTTGAAGGAATTATTACACCTGACTTTTCAACATATCAAGACTTTCCAGAACCAATAAAAATCTATGCTACATATCGTATGCGCTTGTTTGGATACTGGGCTGGAAAGAATGGTTTACAAGTAATAA
>DCGF01000110.1 GCA_002314555.1 Ruminococcaceae bacterium UBA1785
TGTCCACCTCTTTATACATAATACTACTAATAATCAAAATTATACATATAAGAGAATACAAGAATTATACTAAATCGTCAAGGTTATTAGAGATATTTCTACGAAATTAATACATTTTTAATGCCACAACCCTAGATATTCCAGCAAAATCGTCAAATATTTCTACTTCTCCACAAGATGTTGCGTCTAAGATGGCTTTTATATCCCCTGCTTGGTCCTCCCCACATTCGAGGAGCAAAAGTCCACCTGGCTTCAAAAGAGAAAGCCATCTCTCTGCTATTGCTCGGTAGAAAATCAGACCGTCGGCACCGCCGTCCAGCGCGAGCCTTGGCTCGTGCATAACCTCGGTCTGGAGCACCTCGCACTCCGCACTTCTTACATAAGGCGGATTTGAGACAACTAGATCAAACTGACCCTTTGCAGAACCTAGCAAATTTGTGCATCCAGAAAGGACATCGTCACAGAATGGAACGACATATCTTTGTACCCTGTTAAGAGCAATATTTTGCTTTAAATATTCGAAGGCCACAGGGCTCTTTTCAACGGCGAATACTTTAGTGCCAGGCAACGTATCTACGATGTTTTTAGCTATGGACACAGCTATGCATCCAGAGCCAGAACAGAGGTCCAAAACCTTTGCATCCACAGTCTCATGTTCAGCGACATATGTGCCTCTAACACGCTTACCATAGACCACATTGTAGAGATAATTTGCAAGCTCACCGCCGTCGTCATTACTTCCGTTTAACGTACCCAAAAACTCGAGAGCTTTATCGACGAGCAACTCAGTTTCAGGTCGAGGAATTAAGACTCCTTCACCCACTCTAAAGTTACAGTTATAGAAGTCCCATTCGCCGATAATATATTGGAGAGGTTCGCCTAAAAGTCGTCTTGTTATAGCATTTTCGAGCTTTTCTAAGTCTCCATCTGCAAAGCGCACAAGTTCGCGCGCATCAACATTTGCGTCAGCCTCATCAACTGACACAAGAAGTCTTTCTTTTGTAGATTTTATAAGCTCTAGTTCTGTCATTTTTACTACCCTAAAATCACGAAATAAGCAGAGTGTCACCACCCTGCTTATTCTTTATTTAATATCCAAATTCTCGTCATTTTCTAAGACGTATTTAAATGCAGCTATTCCGACCTCAATCATGTCATCATCTGGCTCAACAGTTGAGATTCTCTGCATCCAAAGTCCTGGTGCAGAACAGATTTTAGTGAAGAGATTATCATGTCTTCCTGCATATTTAATAAACTCATATCCTATACCCATAATGAGTGGAAGGATAAGAAGTTTTGCTAAGATCCAAATGGCTCTAGAAGCACGTAGTCCTGGGAAAATCAGTACTAAAATTGTGGATAAAAAGATACTGATTATCATAATTACGAAGAGGAAACTTGTGCCACAGCGAGGGTGAAAACGAATCTGTTTTCTTACGTTTTCTACAGTTAATTCCTCACCATTTTCATAGCAGAAAATTGTCTTATGCTCAGCGCCATGATACATAAATACGCGCTTAATATCATTCATTTTTGAGACAGCCCACATATAGATGATGAAGACAATAATCTTTATTATTCCTTCAAAGAGTGGCTGTAAATTATGTGCAGCTATTCCCCCACTGAGGACAAATTTATCAAGTCCATCGATAATGAGGGCTGGAAGATACATAAAGAGACCAAGAGATAAAGCAACACCTAAAACAGCTGATAATACGCCAACTATAGGCATAACTTTGTCACTAAAATGTTCTTCAAGCCACTTGTCAATTTTTGACTCCGACTCAGCTTCCTCAAGTCCTGATTTCTCAGCGGACTCCATAAGGCAGCCATAGCCGAAAACTATAGATTCTATGAAGTTTACAACGCCACGAATAATTGGAAGTCCAAGTATTTTATAACGGTCACGGAGTGGTGTTAACTTCTTTTCAGTAAGTTCAATCTCACCACTTGGAAGGCGTATGCCCATACACGCAACATGTGCGCCGCGCATAACAATACCTTCAATTAGCGCCTGACCGCCTATGGCAGTTTTTTTAGCTTCTGGCATTATTGTTCTTCTCCCTCTAAGATAGTGTTTTCAGGGGTCTCAGGAAGCGCCTCAGCAAGTGCCTCTTCCGGCAGAGCTATATCCTCCTGAAGTTTAAAGTATTCTACTGGGAAACGGAGTGTTACCTTTGTTCCAACATCAAGCTCTGAATCTATGTAGAGTGTGCCGCCGTGCATAGTGACAATTTCATCACATACAGCAAGACCAATACCGCTACCCTTTACAGAGATGTTTGATTTATAGAACTTCTGCTTAACTTTTGGAAGGTCCTCAGGGGCAATACCACAGCCAGTATCCTCAACTACGACAGTCAAGGTAGCCATATCTTTATCCTCTTCGGACTCCTTAACCTGATTCTCATCAGGAGTTATCTCAGCAGTAACGGTAACCTTTCCGCCCTGCTTGTTATACTTAAATGCATTATCAAGTACGTTTACAAATACCTGCTTTAGACGGTCTGCATCACCTGTCATAGGAGTAGGATTATGAGGCGCGTTGTAAATGAGCTCTATGCCCTCACGCATGGACCTGTCTTTAAATACGAAGATTGTGTCATCAAGTTCTGCCAAAGCATCAATACGGTCCGTTCTGAGCGTCAGACGGCCGTTTACTATGCGTGACAAATCTAAAAGGTCATTTACAACGTTAGTAAGACGTCCTGATTCATTTATGATTACTTCAATTCCACGTTTAGTGAGTTCCGGATCCGCATCAGCAGTATCAAGGAGGGTTTCACCCCAACCCTTTATAGCTGTAAGCGGAGTCTTCATCTCATGAGATACGGTGGAAATGAAGTCGTTTTTCATTTTATCCGACGAGCTTATCTCCTCTGCCATATGATTTATATTTTCAGAGAGTTCTGATATCTCATCGTGGTAGTGCTGCGGCGGAGCACGAGCAGTCAAGTCACCCTCAGCAATACGTGTGGCAATAGTATTAATCTCGTTTACAGGTTTGATAATTGAATCAATAAAGAAAAGGCCTGAAACGATGATGATTGAAACGATAACAAGGAAAATCAAGAAGATTAAGAGCAGTAACTTTACCTGCTGATTCTCAACATTCTTTAATGAGATGATATAACGGACAGCACCTGTCTCTTCCCCATCAGCAGTAGGTAAGAGAAACGTCTGAGAAATTATCTTCTCACCATTCTCATTTTTACCCTTAAAAGTAGCCGTTCGGCTCTCTGTCTTCTTTGCATTCTCAAAATCCGGGATAGTTTGATCATGAACATCAAATCCTGAGGATGAAACAACAACATGTCCGTCCGCATCAATAACCCAAACTTCTACAGAATCCTTCTGTGAGTAATTAACTACGTATTCCTGTGCGCCAGCTTCAAAGAGTTCATCAGTACTTCCTATGTACTGAGAAAAGAAGTTTGCAACAGAACTTGAATACTGTGAAGACAGCTTTGTCTCTACAGTAGAGTTATAGTAACGCTGGATGATAGAGAGGAACATCACTACGAAGATGAATAGAATGATACAAACAATAAGGAATGTGTTAAAGACCCATCTCCTTGTAATACCAGAGAGCGGTTTCTTCTCTTTTTTTACTTTTTCTTTTTTCTCCTTTTTCTTAGAAGCTTTTTCACTAACAGGAGCTTCTTCGACTAAGGTCTCGACAACTTCCTCTGGCATTATGTCCCTCCTTTCAGCAGATTTTTTTAAGGATTAAACTACCCACTTATAACCAAGTCCCCAAACTGTTGTTAAGTGACGTGGGTTAGAAGGTGTCTCTTCGATTTTAATGCGAAGACGTCTGATATTTACATCAACGATTTTCTCCTCGCCGTAGTATGACTCGCCCCAAACTTCCTTTAAGATGTCTGTACGAGAGAGTGCTGCAGCTGGATTTTTAAAGAGGTATTCCATAATTTGGAATTCAACCTGTGTCAAATCGACAAGCTCGCCATTCTTTGTAAGTGTGCGAGCACGGATGTCGAGCACGAATTCGCCGAGCTCAATTACTGATGGCGCAGCGGCTGAGGTGCCGGCGTTCATGATAACGCGGCGGTGAACTGAATCAACGCGCGCCATGAGCTCGGCTGGTGAGAATGGCTTTGTAACATAGTCATCAGCACCAACTAAAAGGCCTGTTACTTTGTCCATCTCCTCAGTTTTTGCTGTAAGCATAATAATACCGAGGGAAGATGACTTCTCTCTGAGGCGTTTGCAAACCTCAAAGCCATCCATCTCAGGCATCATTATATCCAAAAGCACAACGTCGAAATCGCCGTTTGCTGCATCATAAGCTTGAATTGCCTCAAGACCATTACCCGCTTCAGTTACTGTGTAACCACTACGCTTTAAATTTATAACTATAAATTCGCGGATAGCGGACTCGTCTTCTGCTACAAGAATCTTTTTCATAGTGTATTCCCCTTCTATATTAATCGTCGTAGAAAATAAAGCTTTTTTCAATCATGTCATCTGTGAAGCCAAGCTCAGCACCAAGGCTTGTGAGCGTGCCATAAATGACCATGTTGCTGTGATAAACCTTAAACGTATAGTCATCATTCTTAGTGAGTTTGGATGCATCTTTAACTACAATTGTGAAAAGTGGATCACCGCGTATCACACCATCATCTGTCCAATAGAATGTCGTTACAGCATCTGTCGACAGACGATAAGCTATGATGTTATCTTCATAATCGGCTGGCAACTGGAAGAAGCATCCGAGTGTGGTGTTTATGTAACCGTAGCACACTGGCTCTAAGTAATCTCCTTCTGGATAAGTCCAGGCAAAGAGAGTACTCTGCGTCTCCTTCGCGTATGTTTCGCCGTTAGTTTCAATATTAATAGGGATTTCTATCTCTCCATCACCATCAATATCCGCTGATTTCACAGCAGGTGTGCGGAGAGTGAGTTTGTTAGTAAGGGTCTCCGTATCAACTAGCGGAGCAACAAGGGATTTTTGTTTCTCATCCCACCAAATAACTTCTGTTATCATGGCGTCTTCACCCTTATATGCATCGAGGTAAGCTATAGCTTTGCCCTCTGTATTTTTCTCAAGTTTAAGTGAAGAATATGAGGATATAGAGGAATCGAGAATAATATTCTGACCAATCTGAGAGATTGTGCCATCTTTGTCCTGTTTTAAGATGCTGGCGTATGTCTTTGGGTTGTTCTTATCCGTAGTAGAATCAATCCAAGTAACAAACACTTCATTTAAACCGTCAGAATCCATATCTGCAACATCTGCAAATGTGTAAGACTGATTTACCAATGTCTCAAATTCAACAGGTCTATAGTTGTTACAAATAATCTCATGGATAGTGAGCGTCTTTGATGTCTTTGATTCAAAGAGACTCCAACAAGAAATTATTTCAAGTTTGTCATCATCATTTAAATCTTCAAAAGCGACAGAGAGAATCTTTGCGCCATAACCCGGTTCGTCATAGACACTCTCCCATTTGTCATTAATCTTATCTAGGATATTAACTCTTACTAAAGTCTCATCAGATTTTAGACTGTAGAAGACTATTGCCTCATCGGCTCCATCAAAGTCGATATCTTTAATGATATAAGCAGAACGATACTCACCACTTGAAGGATACTGAAGAACGTAATCATTCTTACCCATTACGTTCTTAAACGCTTGCTCAATCTCAAGGCTAGTACCAGATAGACTCGGTGGAGATAAGAGATCCGACGGAGACTCAAGCTGTGTTGTAAAGAGAAGAAGAACAGGAAGTAAAGCAAGTGCTATGGCATAGAGAATATACCATTTACTGAATTTAATTTTCTTTTTCATCTGCCTTACCTCCTTTTCTTAAAATTCTTAGTTTTCCTCTTCCTCGAGAGTTATAAGTACCTTAACTTCTTGGTCAGGATAGAGAGCAACACCGTCTGTGATGTTGTCAAGAGTCATAGTTATGACATTAAGTCCTGGTTCCAAGGTGTTGAAATCAACCTTACCTATGCTTATAGCATCAAGGCTTGAAAGTTTCTTCGCATCAACTGCTACTTCAATAGTCTCTGGAACAGCAGTGATAGTTGGTGGATTTTCAAGATACTTTGTTGGAATGTTTTCAAGATCCACAGTAACTGGAAGCTCTGTCTTCTTATAAACTGGGATTGTAATAGTTATAGAATCAGCAGCTGGAGTAAATGTTAAATATTTAATCTCAGCGCCATAAGCATCAGCAACAGTTAATGTCGCATCAAGTGTATCAGTAGATTTAAGGTTACCCTTTGTCTGAACTGAAGCAACGATATTACTTATCTTTTCAACCTCGGTTGTAGGACCAGTTACAGATACCTTCTTAGTAGAGAGTATAGGGTCAGCAGTTACATAGTCGTCTGATGCTAAGAGGTTCTCTGCTATGCAGTCCACATTTGTCTCCAAAAGGAACTCCGCTGTCTTTGGTGTATCAAAGTATATTTCAACATTGTCCATAGACTTAGATACGATAGTGTAAGATGCGTTAGGATCTTTTGCTGTAGCTTTAAGTTGAAGTGAATAAACACCAGGAGCATCTACATGAGATGTCAAAGCTGTAACTGTAAAGTCATCAGCGGAAAGCACGTTATCACCTACGAGGTAACGCTTACCTTTTACAGTGATATCGACATAGAGTTCATCTGCGCCAAAGGCTTCATAGCCGAGCTGATCAGGAACGCTAGTATCAATCTTTACTTTTACGTTTTCAACTACTCGTTCAACCTCAGGGGCCTGATTAATAGAAATCGAGAGCCAAAGTACTGCAGCGAGTATGAAGGAAATAATAACAAGAGCGTTATTATTAGCGAGAATCTTCTCTAATGAGAATCTACTTTTAGAAGTGGCATTATTATTTGGCATGCTTCTCGCCTCCTTCCGAAACTTTAAGGAAGTTTAGTAGAAGCTCGCGAGCTTCACCATCACTGATATTTCTAATGAGTCTTCCCTGATGAGCGATAGAGATTCCACCAGTCTCCTCAGAGATTACAAGTATCATGGCATCACTCTGCTCTGACATGCCAATAGCCGCTCTGTGGCGAGTACCGAGGTCAGAAGAGATGTTATGCTTTGATGTGAGTGGTAAGATACATCCTGCAGCATAGAGTTTTGCATCACGTACTACTGCAGCGCCATCATGAAGTGGTGACTTTGGATAGAATACGTTACCGATGAGCTCATTTGAAATCTCTGCATCAAGTACTGTACCTGTCTCACAGATTTCACCAAGTGGGCTGTCCTTCTCAAATACTAATAGAGCGCCAATCTTTTTATCACTCATATCAGAAGCTGCACGACAGATTTCGTTTACAGCTGTATTTACCTTCTCGTTATAGAGAATGGCTCTCTGTGAAGCTGCGCTCTTAAAGAGACCTTTTATAGTAGCTATCGCCTTAGTAGAGGTGCCCATGTTCTCAAGAATCTTTCTAAGTTCAGGTGCAAAGATAACAACCAAGATAAGAAGGATGTTATTAAACACTGTCTTGAACAAAATAGCAGATGCCTGCATGTTAAAGAGAAGAACAAGTGCATAAGCGATTACAAATACGATGAATCCTTTTGCAAAAGCGAGCGCTCTTGAGTCACGAATCATCTTTAAGATGTAGTAGAAAAGGAAAGTAAGGAAGAGCAAATCGAGTGTGTCATAGATAACTGAGTATGTCGAAAGAATGCTTACTATCTTTTCAAAGAGTCCTGAAATATTTGACACGTTAGTTCCTCCTTTCCTCTAATAAACAAACTGCATGTGCGGCAACAGCCAGTCCTTCGCCTGTGAAGCCAAGGCCCTCCTCTGTTGTCGCCTTTACGTTTACGGCATCTAAAGTGACGCCACAATCTAAAGCGATGTTTTCTCGCATTTGGTCTATATAGCCACGCATCTTTGGTGCCTGTGCAATTATTGTGGCGTCAATATTTGACACCGCATAACCTGCGTCTTTGATATGCGCTACTACTTCGAGTAGAAGCTTGCGGCTGTCGGCTCCCTTAAACTCTTCATCCGTATCCGGGAAGAGTTTTCCGATGTCGCCCAGCGCCGCTGCGCCCAGTAGCGCATCCATCACCGCATGAAGTAGCACGTCAGCATCCGAATGCCCAAGTAGACCTTTTTCATATGGAATTTTTACTCCGCCAATAATAAGTGGTCTATCCTCGACCAACTTATGTACGTCATAACCATGTCCAATTCTCATCTTATTAAAACCTCGAGTTAATTATTCAAAGTTATATGAACCTTCAACGTCAATAGAAATAATCTTAACGTCCTCAACTGGCTTATCCTGGAAGCTAACATTAACGTTTGCGATAGCATTTACAACATCCATGCCATCATAAACCTGGCCAAATACTGTGTGATGATAATCAAGCCAAGGTGTACCACCAAGTTTTGCATAGTTCTCTACGCACTCAGGTGGGAATTCTTCTGGCATCTCTTTCATCTGTGAAAGAAGAGATGCATCACAG
>DCGF01000096.1:0-4425 GCA_002314555.1 Ruminococcaceae bacterium UBA1785
GGGCTCGCTTATAGTAACACACTTTCTTTTAAATGTAAAGAGTTTATTTAATTACATTTGTATGAGTTATGTACGAGTATCTATAAAGTCAATCTTCGAGCGCTCGGTTCTACGTACCGAAATTCTATTTTCGCTAGCGCGTAATAAGGTCGTACACGAAAATCACGCTCTCAGCTTGCCTTCATAGCTACTCTTTTAAACAGTTAATTTTCTGTTTTAGATTTCCTCTCTCTTACTCTATTTGCTAGATCTCTAACTTTTTTCTCGTCAATTTTGATCTGTTGCTCTAGCTGGACGAGCGAGTCGAATTTCGTCTCCGGACGAAGATATGAGAGGAGCGAGATTTCGACGTATCTACCGTAGAGGTCGCCGTCGAAGTCTAAGATGTGTGTTTCAATAGACGGTGCGGCGTCCTCATAGATAGTCGGACGAACACCGATATTTGTAAGAGAAAGATAACTCTTTTCGCCTATTGTCGTCTTAGACATATAGACGCCGTACTTTGGAATAACAAGGTTATCTGGGATTTTTTGGTTTATGGTTGGTGCACCAATATGGCGACCTCTTTTATCACCGTCGACAACTTGAAGTTTTAAAGAATAAGGTCGACCGAGCATCACGTTGGCGAGCTCAATCTTTCCAGATTCTATAGCCCTTCTAACACGTGTGGAAGAAATTGGCTTTCCCTCAAAGTCGAGTTCTGGCGACATTGAAAATTCAATGCCTGCATTCTCACAGAGTTTCTTTAAGGTTTCAGCATCTCCTGCACCTTTCTTACCGAAGGTGTAGTTAAATCCACAGCAGACACCTTTGGCGCCCATGCGTTTGATGATAATCTCATCAAAGAATTCTTCCGGGGACATGTCCTTCAAATCCTTAAAGTCTAAAAGGCAGAGTGTAACCCCAGTCTTCTTAAATGCTGCTGCGCGTGAATCCTTATTAAAAAGGCAAACCTGTGGTTTACCTGTAAGTATCTCTAAAGGATGCTCCTTAAATACGAGTGCAAAAGGAATGACACCTAGACGCTTAGCCATTTTAGCTGCGTCTTCAATTACAGACATATGACCTCTGTGAAGACCATCAAAGTTGCCAAGTGCAACAACAGATGCCATACTACCACTCCTTTCAAAAATACTATAACTACTATCTTTCTTGGTAGACTCTCCTAAATAAAAGGGTGCCTTTTTCTAGGTCTGCTTCTCCAATTCCAATGAATTTTTCCTCTGGAGAGTAGACTCTGTAAAGTCCATTTACTTTACAACCTTTAATTCTATCCAAGTTTAAGTCTCCACCATTGGAGAATCTATGTGCCTGACCATCGCTAACAGATAACGTAGAATAGGCATTTAACGCTTCTTCTACGCTGATTAAATACACCGATGGGTCAGGCGCGTTTTCGAGTTCCTCTAAGGTGACAGAACTCGAAATATCAAATCCCGCTGCAACTGTTCGTTTTAGAGAGATCATCGTAGCACCACAGTTTAAATCTCGACCGATATCATCAATCAAAGTTCTAACATATGTACCGGATGAACACTCAATGTCGAGGATGTATTCATTCTCGTTTTCTGCCTTTTCTATGTCAAGGCAACTGATAGTAGCAGGTCTCGGTTCGCGCTCAACTTCTATTCCTTGGCGAGCAAGCTTATAGAGCTTGACGCCATCTTTGTTTAGCGCCGAATACATAGGTGGGACCTGCATTATGTCGCCTTTATATTTAGAAGCAGCAGAAATAACATCTTCAAAAGTGACATTCACTTCACTCTCACTGAGCACTGTGCCAGTGATGTCTAAAGTATCTGTTGTCACTCCTAGTCGCATTATAGCGGTATATCTTTTTGTGCTGTCAGGTAAAAATTCCAAAAATCTAGTAGCACCACCAAGCATGATTGGTAGTACGCCAGTGGCCATAGGATCAAGTGTTCCACAGTGGCCAGCCTTTTTTTCACCCATAATGCGGCGCACTTTGGCAACACACAAAAAGGATGTTATGTCAGTAGGCTTTTCTAGATTAATGAATCCTGTCATTTATGAAAGTTCCTTCTCAATATTAGAGATGAGCTGTGAAAGAATCTTCTCCTCCTCCAAAGCAGGTGCATCGCAACCAGCTGCACGCTTGTGGCCACCGCCACCGAAGGCGCCACAGAGCTTTGAGGCGTCAAGTGGTTCATGTGTACGAAGTGAGAATTTAAAGCCACCGTTTGGCTTTTCTTTCATAGTTACGCCGCAAAGCACGCCTTCGACCTGGCGCGACATAGCAGCTATAGCATCACACTGGTCAGGTGTCGCGCCAGTGCGTGCAAACATCTCATTTGTAACCTTAAGCACAACAACTTTGCCATCACAAAATGTGCGCATGCCATTAAGTGTTTCACTGAGGAGTTTAAAGTACTCCATTGGCTTTGTCTCAAACATCAAAACATTGATATTTGCGTTATCTGCACCGAGGTCAATAAGTTCTGCACCGACACGGTAGCTCTCAGAAGATGCATTTGAATATCTAAAGCAACCTGTGTCAGTTGAAAGTCCTGTGTAGAGTGCAGTTGCAATATCAGGAGTGATATTTACACCCATCTCTTTAAAGATTCTAAAGAGAGTGAGCGCTGCTGCGCCGTCACTTGAATTTAAGAATAACTCTTTTGCATATTCAACGTTTGTTCCGTGGTGATCTATGCAAAGGTCAACTTTATCACCGTAGATGGCTTTAAGTTTGTCGCCGAGAAGTTTGTTATCGGCTACATCTACAGCGATAATGTATTTTGGTTCAAAATCCTGTGGCTCTAATCCCTCAAAAAGATAGTCGTATCTTTTTGGGATGACGTCTCCATTTATGACGTTGGCGCGTTTGCCCTGTGCTCTGAGCACACGGCAGAGCGCAACGCCACATCCGAGTGTGTCGCCGTCAGGATTCTTATGTGTGAGGATGAGAACATCTTCAGCATTGTTTAAAAGTTCAATTACTCTCTTAATATCAATACTCATCTGTCGCCTCCTGAAACACTGTTGAGCTTTTTAAATATTTCCATGCCCTGCTCAACTGAATCATCAGCTATGAATTTAAGTTCAGGCGCCTTGCGAAGGTGGAGATTCTGTCCAACTTCACGGCGGATGAAGCCTGCAGCACCGTTGAGTGCCTTAGCGGCTTCAGTAGCGCTCTCAATACCCTTAAGGTCACTGATATAAACCTTCGCGTATGAGAGGTCGCCTGAAACTGTAACTCTAACAACTGTAAGGAGTTTTCCTGCAACACGTGGATCTTTAATCTCACCAAGAGTTGCAATTATCTCACGTTTGATGTCCTCAGCCACTCTATCTTTATTATGTCCTGGCATAAGGATTCCTCCCTTAGTCTTCTCTGTATTCCTCTGTTATGAAGGCCTCGAAGATATCGCCTTCCTTAATGTCGTTAAATTTATTAAGACCAATACCGCATTCGTAACCAGTTGCAACTTCCTTAACGTCATCCTTGAAACGACGAAGAGAGCTCATCTCGTCCTCAGCGATGATGATACCGTCACGTACAACACGGATCTTAGCATTTCTCTGAATCTTACCATCAAGTACGTAAGAACCAGCGATTGTACCAGCAGAAGAGATCTTAAATACGTTACGAACCTCTGCACGACCGATATCAACGTCTCTAAACTTAGGAGCAAGCATACCCTTGATAGCAGACTCAATCTCTTCGATGCAGTCGTAGATAATTCTGTAGCAACGGATGTCTACGATATCACGCTCTGCCATAGTAACTGCTGCTGGGTCTGGACGTACGTTAAAGCCAACGATGATAGCGTTAGATGCATTAGCAAGCATTACATCGGACTCGACGATACCACCAACTGCTCCGTGGATAACCTTAACACGAACTTCCTCGTTAGAGAGTTTTTCAAGACTCTGGCGAACTGCTTCAACAGAACCCTGAACGTCTGCTTTAACGATGATGTTGAGGTCTTTAAGTTCACCCTCCTGGAGACTTGCAAAGAGGTTATCAAGTGTAACCTTCTGCTGAGCGCCCCAGAGTTCTTCCTTCTGTGCTGACTTTCTCTGCTCAACGAGTTCACGAGCAAGACGCTCATCTGATACTGCGTCGAATGTATCACCAGCCTGTGGAGCTTCCTGAAGACCTGTAATCTCAACTGGGATAGATGGACCTGCTTCATTAAGTTCACGGCCGTTTTCGTTTGTCATTACACGAACACGACCAACTGCTGTACCAGCAACGATGATGTCACCAGTATGAAGTGTACCGTTTTGAACAAGGAGTGTAGCGATAGGACCACGACCCTTATCAAGACGTGCTTCAATTACAGAACCCTTAGCTGCACGGTTAGGGTTAGCCTTAAGCTCAAGTACTTCTGCTACGAGAAGAACTGACTCAAGGAGTTTATCAAGGTTCATACCAGTCTTAGCTGAAACAGGAACACA
>DCGF01000096.1:4577-10322 GCA_002314555.1 Ruminococcaceae bacterium UBA1785
TAATAGCCTCAATTGTCTGTGGCATGATACCGTCATCTGCAGCAACTACGAGGATTGCGATATCTGTAGCCATAGCACCACGAGCACGCATTGCTGTAAATGCTGCGTGACCAGGAGTGTCAAGGAATGTGATCTTCTGACCGTTAATCTCTGTTCTATAAGCACCGATTGCCTGTGTGATACCACCGGCCTCTGTGTCTGTAACAGCTGTATGACGGATAGCATCGAGGATAGATGTCTTACCGTGGTCAACGTGGCCCATTACGCAGACAACAGGATCACGTGGTTCAAGGTTTGCTGCGTCATCTTCTGTGTCGTCGATAATACGGTCTTCGATTGTAATAACAACTTCCTTCTCAACCTTAGCATCAAATTCACCGGCGATAATCTCAACTGTATCAAAGTCAAGCATGTCGTTAATCTGTGCCATCTGGCCGAGCATAAAGAGTTTCTTAATAACTTCTGCTGCAGTTGCGTGAAGAAGTTCTGCTACGCCACCAACTGTAAGACCCTCTTCTGGAACTGTGATAACGAGGTGCTTCTTTTTACGCTCTGCCTCAATTCTCTTCATACGATCAGCTTCAGACTCACGCTTCTTAGAACGCATACCCTGCTGCTTTCTATACTGCTTAGATTTCTGGTTAAGCTTCTGCTTACCCATGTTGAATCTGTCGTTACGAGAACTTCCTGAATCGCCTGAGAGACGATCATATTTTTCATTATATTTTTCAAGATCAACATTCTGAGAACGTGTGTCGATAGTACGTGCTTCACCTTTAGTTCTAGCCTGTACAAAAGTATCGTCTGCCTTCTCCTTCTTCTTGAAAGGATGCATGTTACTCTCAGATTTCTTCTTAAGAGCTGCTTCAACATCAGCATCTGGCTTCTTTGTAGGAATCTTTTCCTTCTTAGGTTCTGCCTTTGGTGCTTCAGCCTTTGGAGCAGCTTTTGGAGCCTCTTCTGGCTTCTTTGTAGGGATTTTCTCCTTTGGAGTTTCCTCTACCTTCTTTGTAGGAATCTTCTCTTTCTTTTCCTCTGTTGGTGCAGCCTTTTCTTCCTTCTTAGTCTCTGCCTTTGGAGCAGGTTGCATAGCAAAGTACTTATCAAAGTTCTCTACCTGATTATTCTGTGTGTAGTATTCAAAAGTGAAGTTGAGTTCTTCTGCAGTCAAAGCTGTCATAGCCTTTTTCTGAGAATCAGGGAACTTCTCATTAAGAACATCTACAAGTTCTTTACTTGGTTTATCAAAGTCTTTTGCGACTTCGTTTAATTTAATCTTTATCTCCATTAAGCGTTTCCTCCGCATATCTCAATAATCTTTTTTGCAAAGCCGATATCATCAATCGTAAATACTGCTGCTCTTATGCCTGCTGCAGCGTAAAGGTCATCTTTGGTGACTGGAATCTCTATAAGTTCTATGTCTCTACCTTCATACTTTGTCGTGCGGTCAAACTCTTCTTTTAGTCTGTCCGATGCATCACTGCATAAGAAACATGCTTTTGCTTTGCCTTTTTGTATACTCGTGAAAGCCGCGTCGTGGCCTGGCGAAAGCTTGCCTGCGCGTTTTGCTAGACCGAGCATATTAAAGAACTTCTCATTCATCTTTTAGCTCTGCCTCCAGCTTTTCGTATACATCGTCGGGAATCTGCATCTTAAACTCTCGCTCGAAGCGGCGAGCTTTCTTTGCCTTCAAAAAGCACTCCTCTGATTTACAGATATAAGCGCCACGACCCGGAGCCTTACCCGTGAGGTCTAAAGCGATGTTTTCATCTTTACTTTTTACTACCCTAACAAGGTCTGCTTTTGGTTTCATTTCCATGCAACCAAGGCAACGTCTCTCAGGAACTTTTTTAGGCATCAGATTCACCTTCCGTTAAAAGTTAAGCCTCTTCTGGGCTCTCGTAGAAACCGCTCTCTGGATTAATATCAATTTTCCAACCAGTGAGTTTAGCTGCAAGTCTAGCATTCTGACCCTTGTTACCAATAGCAAGTGACAACTGTGTGTCAGGAACGATAACCTTGCATGACTTCTCCTCAAGTGAGAGGATGTCAACACGAACAACATCTGCTGGAGCAAGTGCTGCACCAACGAAGAGTGCTGGATCATCACTATAAGGAACTATATCAATCTTCTCACCACAGAGAAGATCAACAACCTTTGCTACACGTGCGCCACGTGGGCCTATACAAGCACCAACTGCGTCAACGTTTTCGTCTGCGCTGTAAACAGCAATCTTTGTACGAGAACCAGCTTCACGTGATACTTCTTTAATCTCAACAGTACCATCTGTGATCTCTGGAACCTCTGTCTCAAAGAGTTTACGAACGAGACCTGGATGTGTGCGTGAGATCATAGCCTTAGGACCCTTCTCTGTCTCACGAACATCTACGATAAATACCTTGATGAGGTCGCCATCTGAAAGTTCCTCACCAGGAATCTGCTCTGAATGTGGAAGGAGTGCTTCAGCTTTGCCGATTTCAAGAGTTGCATTTCCAGTCTTTGGATCAACTGTCAAAACTTTAGCTGTAACTATCTCCTGGTTATGGCTCTGGAATTCCTGCATTGTCTGTCCACGCTCTGCATCACGGATACCCTGACGGATAACATGCTTCGCTGTCTGAGCAGCAATACGACCAAAGTCCTTAGTGTCGAGTGGGATTTCGATGATGTCGCCAGCCTTAGCATTCTTTTTATACTGGTGAGCAGCATTAACAAGAATATCCTCATCCTCGTCAACTATCTCTTCTACTACGTTCTTTCTAAGATAAACATTGAGTTCCTGCTTATCAGGGTTGATGTCACAGAAAACAATGTCTTTACCGTTGTACATACGTCTTACAGATACAACGAGTGCATTTTGAATCTTCTCATAGAGAAATTCTGCTGGGATACCTTTTTCCTTAGCCATCATTTCAACGGCAGCAAAGAATTCTTCATTCATTTTTCTATATTCCACCTTTCGATTATTTACGCATCAAAATCGTCTGCTTTTACAAACGAAGCTTCTTTTTTATTAAAAACAATAGACTTACCATCCTCTGATTCAAAGGTGATATCGCCCTTGTCATATCCTTTAAGGATTCCTTTAAACTCACGAACACCATCTACTGGTCTAATGAGTTTAACCATTACTTTCTCACCGATATAAGCAGTGAAATGCTCATCATTCTTAAGTGTGCGCTCAATACCTGGGGATGAAACCTCAAGGCAGTAACTGCAGTCTATTGGGTCTGCCTCATCGAGTGGACCATCAACAGCATGAGATAAATCTACGCAGTCATCAATTCCTACGCCGCCTTCTTTGTCGATGTAGATTCTAAGATAGTGGTCTGCACCCTCTTTTACGAATTCAACATCCCAAATACTAAGGCCAAGTTCTTTTGCATATGGTTCTACTATTTCGCGGACAGTTGTTTCAACTTTTCCAGCCATATGAAAACCTCCTTACAAAATCAAGAGAGCGGCTCGTCTGAGCCACTCTCCAACTTAAACTATTAACTTACGATGGCATTCTAACACTTATATAATGTAATGTCAACATTAATTATATATTAATAAGCGTTACCCCACATAACCATATGTTTTGCAGGTTTGCCACAGCAGACACATTTTTCACCGAGGTTTTCTTGGTTGAATGGGATACAACGTGAGCCAACACCTGTCTCCTCTTTAACCTTATCCTCACAAGATTCGTCGCCACACCACATAGCCATTACGAGACCGTCGCCGTTTTCAGCAAGTGCTGCTTTAATTTCATCAACAGTAACACACTTATATGTCTTCTTTTCGCGGTTAGCGATAGCCTTTTCCCAAAGACCGTCACGAACCTCGTTTAACTTCTTCTCGATTTCCTCTGAGAGGTTATCAAGAGAAACAACTGTCTTCTCTCTGTTATGACGAGTAACGAGTACGCACTGATTTGCTTCGATGTCACGTGGACCAATTTCAAGACGAACTGGAACACCCTTCATCTCATATTCTGAATACTTCCAACCAGGGCTGTTTTCAGAATCATCAAGCTTAACTCTAAAGTTCTTTGAAAGCAAAGATTTAAGTTCGTTTGCCTTTTCAAGAACACCTTCCTTATGCTGTGCAACAGGAATAATTACAACCTGAATTGGAGCTACAGCTGGTGGAAGAACAAGTCCGTTATCATCACCATGTGTCATGATGATGGCACCGATTGTACGAGTTGTGAGACCCCAAGATGTCTCGTGGACATATTCAAGTTTGTTCTCTTTTGACTGGAACTGGATACCGAATGCTTTGGCAAAACCGTCACCGAAATAGTGGCTAGTAGCTGCCTGAAGAGCTTTACCATCATGCATGAGTGCTTCGATACAATATGTAGCTTCTGCACCAGCAAACTTATCTGACTCAGTCTTCTGTCCACGTACTACTGGGATAGCGAGGTCATTCTCATAAAAGTCAGCATAGATGTTAAGCATCTGCTCTGTCTCTTCGATAGCTTCCTCTGCTGTCGCATGAACAGTGTGGCCCTCCTGCCAAAGGAATTCACGAGAACGGAGGAAAGGACGAGTTGTCTTCTCCCAACGTACTACTGAAACCCACTGGTTATAGAGCTTTGGAAGGTCTCTATGTGAATGAACAATATTTGCAAAATGCTCACAGAAAAGTGTCTCAGATGTAGGTCTTACACAGAGACGCTCCTCAAGGAGTTCACTACCACCGTGAGTTACCCAAGCAACTTCTGGTGCGAAGCCCTCTACGTGGTCCTTCTCCTTTTGAAGAAGGCTCTCTGGGATAAACATAGGCATGCAAACATTCTCATGACCTGTCTCTTTAAAACGACCGTCGAGAATTTTCTGAATATTTTCCCAAATAGCGTAACCGTATGGACGAATTACCATACATCCCTTTACGCTTGTATACTCGACAAGTTCTGCTTTCTTACAGATGTCTGTATACCACTTGGCGAAGTCCACATCCATAGATGTGATGTCTTCAACCATCTTCTTTTGATCTGCCATTATTATTCTCCTTAAAAAAAGCCCACGTCACAAGAACGTGGGCGATGAATCTACAATTTAGATGTTAGCTTCAATGAATTTAACTGCGTCGCCGATAGTTCTCATGTTTTCAATAGCTTCATCGGGAACTTCAACTTCAAATTCATCTTCGATTGACATAACGAGGTCAACAACGTCGAGGCTGTCGGCGCCGAGATCTTCGATAAGAGCTGAATCAATAGTAATGTCGTCTTCGTTTAAATCAAGCTGCTCAGCAATAAGAGCTCTAATTTTCTCAAATACCATTTTCATTTCCTCCCAAAGCCTCAAAGGCTCTAAAGTCGTTTTTAGTACGTTTACTATGTTATTTATTTTTAATACTTTTGTCAACCTATATAATAAAAAATCCCCGTGGATATTTTTCCACAGGGATTTTACTCTTAAAAATCTAAATTATTTAGCTTTACCAAAGAACTTCATTACCTTGTATCCACCAAGTACTACATACTTGTAAGCTGGGTCAAGGATGCAAGCTGGGATAAAGTCGATAAGAACAAGATACCAAGTGTTCTTGCACTTGTAGTTACGGCGTGGCTTCTCAGCATAGATAGCTTCCATAACTGTTTCTACAAGGAACTTCTTATCATGTGGGTGAGCCAAAGCTACGCTCATGATTGGTGAGAGAACCTCAAGAACTGGCTTGTAGTGAGTTGTTGTGTTAAGGATGTTGAGGTAACCAGCGTTAGCCTGCTTGTGCATACCTGTCTTGAATGA
>DCGF01000004.1:0-2101 GCA_002314555.1 Ruminococcaceae bacterium UBA1785
CAGGTACAAAGGCTCACACAGAGGGACTTGCTAACTTCCACAACGCATTCGCATCTATCTATGAAGGCCGTTACCTCGCTGGCGTAGCTGCTGGTCTTAAGCTCAACGAAATGATCGAAGCTGGCGACATCAAGGCTGCTGACGCTAAGATCGGTTACATCGGTGCTTATCCATATGCAGAAGTTAAATCAGGTTATACATCTTTCTATCTTGGCGCTCGTTCAGTTTGTGAGACAGCTACTATGGAAGTAACATTCACAAACTCATGGTATGACGAGACTCTTGAGAAGGAAGGCGCTCAGAAGCTTATCGCTGACGGTTGCGTACTTATCTCTCAGCACGCTGACTCATACGGTGCTCCAACAGCTTGTGAAGAAGCAGGCGTTCCTGACGTTTCATACAACGGTTCAACAGAGGCTCAGTGCCCAGAGACATTCATCGTTTCTTCAAGAATCAACTGGGAACCATACTTCACACTTTGCATCGACGCAGTTAAGAATGGCACAGAGATTCCTACTGACTACATCGGTACAATCGAGACAGGTTCTGTAGAGCTTACTGACTTCGGTAAGGTTGCTCCTGCTAAGGGCACAGCTGATAAGATTGCTGAAGTTAAGGCTGGTCTCCTTGATGGTTCTATCAAAGTATTTGATACAGCTAACTTCACAGTTACACGTTTTGATGACACATACAACCAGTATAAGAAGGACAGCATTAAGACTGACAAAGATGGTCACGTTACTGAGTATCTTGCAGACGTAGACGATATGGGCGACTATATTGGTGAGACAAACGTTATTATCGACGGTATCTTCGTAGAGTCTGGTTCTGACATGCGTTCAGCTCCATACTTCGATCTTGATATCGACGGTATCACATTTGCTAAATAATTTAACAATAAGTGAATAACAAAAGGCGGGGCGCATACTGCGCTCCGCCTACAGTTCTTTTTTAATGGAGGGTTTACCGTGGCTGAAGTTCCTGCTATTGAACTTAAAAACATAACAAAAACCTTCGGTCCGATTGTTGCAAACAAAGATGTTTGCTTAACTGCGAACCGTGGCGAAATCCTTTCAATCCTCGGTGAAAATGGTTCTGGTAAGACAACTCTTATGAACATGATTTCCGGTATTTATTACCCAGATCATGGCCAGATTTTCATTGACGGTAAAGAGGTAGAAATTAAGTCCCCTAAGGACGCATTTGATTATAAGATTGGTATGATCCACCAACACTTTAAGTTGGTAGATATATTCACTGCTACAGAAAATATCGTACTCGGTCTTAAGGATGAAGGCCGTTATAATTTAAAGAAATCCGCTGCCAAAATTAAAGCTATCGCTGATCAGTACGGCTTTATTTTGGACCCAAATAAGAAGATTTACGACATGTCTGTTTCAGAGAAGCAGACTGTTGAGATAATAAAAGTTCTCTACAGGGGAGCTGATATCCTCATCCTCGATGAGCCTACAGCTGTACTTACTCCTCAAGAGACTAGCCGTCTTTTTGACGTTCTTCGTCGCATGAGAGAGGACGGAAAGACTATTATCATCATCACCCATAAGCTCAACGAGGTTATGGAGCTTTCAGACCGTGTTTCCGTCCTTAGAAAAGGCGAATACATCGGAACTGTAAACACAAGTGAGACAGACGAAAGTGCTCTCACTGAGATGATGGTAGGTAAGAAGATCGAGCTTAATATCGAGCGCAGTGATCCGAAGGACACTGAGGACAGACTTATCGTGGCTGGCCTCAACTGTACAAACCGTGAGGGTGTACAGGTGCTCGATAATGTTTCATTCACCGCTAAATCAGGTGAAATCTTAGGCGTTGCCGGTATAGCAGGATCCGGACAGCGTGAACTTCTTGAGGCTATTGCTGGTCTTCAGCATTTAGACTCAGGCTCAATTTGCTATAATAACCCAAAAACAAAAGAACAGGAAAACCTTAGAAATAAGACTCCACTTCAGATTAGAGAACTCGGTGTTCGTCTCTCATTCGTACCAGAGGACAGACTTGGCATGGGCCTTGTAGGCAACATGGACTTAACAGATAACATGATGCTTCGTTCTTATAGAAAGGGACACACAGCTTTCCTTGA
>DCGF01000004.1:2166-3912 GCA_002314555.1 Ruminococcaceae bacterium UBA1785
TCGCAACACCTGTAAGACGTCTTTCAGGTGGTAACGTTCAGAAGGTACTTGTAGGACGTGAAATCGCATCTGCTCCAACAGTATTTATGGCAGCGTACCCAGTACGTGGTCTTGATATCAATTCATCTTACTTGATTTATAACCTTCTCAATCAGCAGAAGGAAAAAGGCGTATCTGTAATCTTCGTAGGTGAGGACTTAGACGTACTTATCGCTCTTTGCGATAGAATCGTAGTTTTAAGTTCTGGTAAAGTTTCAGGTATCGTAGATGCTCGTAAGACAACAAAAGAAGAAGTTGGTCTCCTTATGACCAAGACCTTCGGCACAGAGGAAGGAGGAGAGAACTAATGCTTGGTTTCCACGTAGTTAAAAGAAGTAAGGACGCAATGCCTTGGTGGAATGCTTGGCTTGTTCGTCTTTTATCAATCCTTCTCGGCGCAGTTGTTTGTGCCCTTGTCACAGTTTTCCTTACAGGAAAAGATCCAATTAACGTATTTACTACTATGGTAGATGGTGCCTTCGGTTCGGAGCGTAGACTTTGGTCTCTTCTCCAAGGTATCGCAATGCTCCTCTGTGTATCACTTGCTGTAACTCCAGCTTTCAAAATGAAGTTCTGGAACATCGGTGCAGAGGGACAGGCTTTAATGGGTGGTCTCGCATCAGCAGCTTGCATGATGTTCATCGGTGATAAACTTCCAAACTGGCTCATGCTCCTCGTAATGCTTGTTACATCTATGCTTGCCGGTGCTATTTGGGCAGTTGTTCCAGCACTCTTTAAAGCTCGTTGGAATACAAACGAGACTTTGTTCACCCTCATGATGAACTACATCGCTATCCAAATCGTCTCATACTTCATCTGTATATTTGCTACAGGTGGTTCAGGTAAAATCGACGTTATCAACGCAGTAACTCACACAGGTTGGATGCCATCTATCGGTGGCAAAGCATACCTCTTAAACGTAATCATCGTTTTAGTGCTTACAGCCTTCATGTATGTTTACCTTAAGTTCTCAAAACAGGGTTATGAAATCGCTGTTGTAGGTGAATCAGAGAACACAGCAAAATATATCGGAATCAACGTAAAGAAGGTTATCATTCGTACAATGATTATCTCAGGTCTCCTCTGTGGACTTGCTGGTTTCCTCCTTGTTTCCGGTGCTGACCATACAATCTCACGTGATACAATAGCAGGACGTGGATTTACAGCAATCATGGTTTCATGGCTTGCTAAATTTAACCCACTCTTTATGATTCTTACCTCATTCCTTTTGGTATTTTTTGAAAAGGGTGCTACACAGGTTTCACAGCTCTGTGGTCTTAACGCTTCATTCTCAGATATCATCACAGGTATTATCATTTTCTTCATCATTGGTTCAGAATTCTTTATCAACTTTAAGATAATGAAGAACGAAAAGGAGGTAAAATAACATGACAATGCTCGTACAGTTTATCCAGCGTGCAGTTATGCAGGGTATCCCACTCCTCTTCGGTTCAACAGGTGAGATCTTGACTGAGAAGTCAGGTCACTTAAACCTCGGTATTCCAGGTATCATGTATGTCGGAGCTATCTCCGGTGTTATCGGTGCCTTCTTCTATGAGGACGGCGTTGGTTCTGCAAACATTAATCCTTTCCTTGCAGTACTTATCCCAATCCTCACATCTATTTTAGGTTCCCTCGTTATGGGACTTATCTACTGTTTCCTTACAGTAACACTTAGAGCAAACCAGAACGTTACAGGTCTTGCAC
>DCGF01000035.1 GCA_002314555.1 Ruminococcaceae bacterium UBA1785
TTAAAAACAGCACGTCTCCCGAGGCCTTCGGCGGCGGAAGCGGCGCAGGCGTGAACATCACACCCGTTGCATTTATCGTTATCAACGGTGACAGCATCAGAGCACTGCCTATCGCTCAGGATGCTCCAACCGGCATCGACAAGCTCATCGATTCTGCCCCGGACCTTATTGATAAGATATCGGGAACAATCAAAAAGAAAGAGCCAAAAGAATAATATTTTCAGTCCACCGGCGAATAATATGTAGTAATACCTATGAAAGCTCGGTGGACTATGAAAAAACTCATATCTGTAATTCTGTGCATGATGACTGTTTTCGCCATGCCATTGCTGTGCTGTGCCGAAAATTCGGATTACAGCGGCATTTTTTCCTCCGCAGGGTGTGCCATCGTTATGGATGCCCACAGCGGAGAGATAATCTTTGAGAAAAACGCCGACGATAAAAGACTTATTGCCAGCACTACAAAGATAATGACTGCCGTTGTTGTCATTGAAAGCTGTAATTTGGACGACGTAGTCACAGTACCCGATGAAGCGGTGGGCACTGAGGGCTCATCTGCATATCTGACACACAATGAAAAGCTCTCAATTCGGGAGCTTCTCTATTGTCTTATGCTCCCATCGGGCAATGATGCCGCGGCGGCTCTTGCTATCATTACCTCAGGAAGCATAGACGAGTTTGCCGTTCATATGAATGAAAAGGCGGCGGCCTTGGGTATGGAAAACACGCATTTTGAAAATCCTCACGGCCTTGACGGGGATAACCATATGTCAACGGCGAGAGATATGGCAATACTCACACGCTATGCCATGAATAATGAGGAGTTTTCAAAAATAGTCTCAACAAAGTCAATTTCTATCGGCACGAGAACGCTTACAAACCACAATAAGCTTTTGTGGAGCGTTGAGGGGATAAACGGCGTCAAGACCGGCTATACAAAGGCGGCAGGGAGAATACTCATCACCTCTGCCGTTCGTGAAGGTCTGAGTTTAATCTGCGTGACGATTGGTGATAAGGACGACTATGCAGAGCACACCGAGATGTACAAAAAGGCCTTTTCGGAGCTTTACTGTGAGCGGATATGTTCTCAAAATGAGGATTTCTGCACAATTCCGGTAATTTCGGGGGAGAGCGACTCCGCTATACTGTCCGTTGCACAGGATGTTTATATTACACGAAAAACAGATGACGTCGTCACGCTTGAGGTTGAGCTACCCTCATTTCTCTACGGCGATGTGGAAAAGGACGAGGTCGTGGGCAGACTGACGGTGCTGATTAACGGGCAAGAGAAGGCATCGGCAAATATTATATCAAAGGAAGAAATAAAAACAGACGGGACAAATCGGCTTAACCTGTGGGAGCGGATAAAGCGTCTGTTTCGGATATCATTCAAATACGGCGGAAGCATCTATCCGCAGTGGTAGCAGGGGATAATTATGGTCGAGAGACTGCAAAAGGTACTAAGTGAATACGGAATCATGTCGCGCAGAAATGCCGAGCGGCTCATTTCCGAGGGAAAGATAAAGGTCGACGGGCAAACTGCGTTTCTCGGTCAGAAGATAGACCCGGATACCGCCAAGGTAACGGTGTCGGGAAAGCCCGTATCGTTTAAAAAGAATAAGCTAATCTACATCATGCTCAATAAACCCAGAGGATATATCACAAGCCTGTCTGATGAAAAGGGCAGACCCGTGGTCACCGAGCTATTGGAGGATATAGAGGAGCGAGTGTACCCCGTGGGCAGACTTGACTATGATTCCGAGGGGCTATTAATCCTCACAAATGACGGAGACCTTGCAAATCACCTTATGCACCCCTCGATGAACAAGGAAAAAACCTACCGTGTGACGGTGAGAGGGCTCACCGAAGCCTCGTTAAAGGCACTGGGCGAGCCTATGGTCATCGACGGCTATAGGATAAGACCGGCAGACGTAAGGCTTATCGGCGAGATGGCGGAATACAGCACGGTGGATATAAAAATTCACGAGGGCAGAAACAGACAGATAAGAAAAATGTGTGAGGATCAAGGTCTTACAGTTGCACGACTTAAGCGTGTAGCTATAGGTCCAGTCAAACTCGGCATGTTGAAGCAGGGCGAATGGCGTGACCTCACTCCACAGGAACTTAAAAGTCTTAAACAAGCTAATAAAAGCCAGAGGTAGCAAAGGGCGCCCAGAGCTTTAATTATAAGGAGAATTTAATATGGTTAGAAGCATGACCGGTTTTGGTCGCGCTCGGATGGAGACAAAGAGTATCTTTATCTCTGTCGAACTTAAGAGCGTGAACCACAGGTACTTTGAACTTTATTCTAGAGTACCTAGAACCTATGGCTTCCTTGAGGAACGTATAAAGTCACACCTTCAGGGTAGAATTGCCCGCGGTAAGGTTGAATGTAACGTTTCCATTGAGGAACTTGAGAGTGATGACGTAGTTGTTACAGTTAATCACTCACTTGCTAAAGCTTATCTTGATGCTTTGGCAGAACTTGAGGAGACTTATAGCCTTCGTAATGACATCTCTGCATCAATTCTCACTCGTTTTGGAGACATCCTCTCCGTACACAAAGAGGAGACAGATGAGGATGCTATTTGGGAACTCGTAAAGGGTGTACTCGATGAGGCTACTGATAACTTCATCGCTATGCGTGAGCGTGAGGGTGAGAAGTTAAAAGCAGATATCTGCGGCAGGGCTGATACTATCCTCTCTAAGGTTGCTTTCGTAGAGGAACGTTCACCTGAAACTGTTCGTGAGTATAACGAAAAGCTTAAGGCTAGAATCAAAGAGCTCCTTGATGGAGCTGATGTTGATGAGCAGCGTCTTCTTCAGGAGGCTGCTATCTATGCCGATAAAGTTGCAGTTGATGAGGAGACAGTACGTCTTCGCAGTCACATAGAGCAGCTTAAGGCTATGTTTAATGAGAAAGAAGCTATTGGCCGAAAGATGGATTTCCTTGTACAGGAGATAAATCGTGAGGCAAACACTATTGGTTCAAAAGCATCTGACTTTGAGATTAATAAAGTAGTTGTTGAAATCAAAGCAGAGGTTGAAAAGATAAGAGAACAGGTACAGAACATCGAATAATTTGGGGGAACCATGAAGCTTGTAAATATTGGCTTTGGTAACTGCGTAAATGCGGACAGAATTATAGCTTTAGTCAGTCCGGATTCTGCGCCTATAAAGAGAATAGTTGGTGATTGTAAGGAAAAAGGCACTCTTATAGATGCCTCTCAGGGAAGAAAGACTCGTACAGTCCTCATAATGGATAATGACGAAGTTGTTCTTTCGTATCTCCAACCCGAGACGCTCACTGAGCGAATTAACGGGGAGGAGGCAGATGAGATATGAGTGATGCAGCAGGCTTCCTTTTAATCTTTTCTGGCCCATCAGGTTCTGGAAAAGATACAGTCCTTCAGGAGATACTAAAGAGAGATGATAAAACAGTTGTCTCTATCAGTATGACCACTCGTCAGCCTCGTCCAAATGAGGTAGATGGCAGGGATTACTACTTTGTCACCAAAGAAGAGTTCGAAAAGAATATCGAAAACGATGAGATGCTCGAATGGGCTAGATATGATGAGAACTACTACGGAACTCCAAAAGCACCTATAAACAAATGGATTGAAGAGGGTAAGACAGTTATCCTTGAAATCGAAGTTCAGGGTGCCGATAAGATCCGTCAAAAATACCCAAAGATTCGTTCAATGTTCCTTATGCCTCCGTCAATTCGCGTGTTAGAGGAGCGCCTTCGTCTTAGACACACTAACACAGAAGAGGATATAAAGAGGCGTATCGATGCTGCTAAGGATGAGATAGCTCGAGCAAATGATTACGACTACATTATCGTAAATAACCGTCTTGAAGATGCCGTTGAAGATGCTATGGAGATAATCTTTAGACACAGACGACACCTCCGTGAGGAAGACAGCGCTGATGAGTTCTATTACGGCCATCAGTATAAAGATGAAATTGAGTATGTTAACGAAGTGGCACGTGTGTTACCGCCACTCGAAGACTTTTCAGAAAGAGGTTTAAAATAATGGCAGAAAAGAAAATGTTTAATCCAGACCTTCGTGAATTATTGACAGATGAAGACGGCAACCAAATCAGCCGTTATTCACTTGTAACAGCTACAGCTAAGCTCGCTAGAGAAATCTCTGACAAAGCTGCTGAGGATCATGAAATCATCACAGAGAAGCCAGTATCTACTGCTCTCGATAAACTTCTCTCAGGCGAATATACTATTGAAGAACCAGCAGAGATTAGAGAACTTTAAGAGAGCGGCAGTGGTATAGTACCACTGCCTTCTATACTGTTTGGAGGGTACGTATGAAGGGACTCGTGGCGCGCGTCGCTGTGCAAAATGTGGCTTATCATTTTGATGAGCTATTTAGCTATGCCGTGCCAAGTGGAGTTACCCCAGTAGTCGGTGCTAGGTGCATGGTGCCTTTTGGAAAAGGCAACTCTGCACGGCAAGCGGTGATTATCGAACTTCTTGAAAAAGAGGGAGACGAAGACATTAAAGAGCTCGGTGCCATCTTAGATGACGCGCCGCTCTTTAACGATAAGATGATTCGTCTCGCGCTCTTTATGAAGGAACGCACATTTTGCACCGTTTACGACGCGCTCCGTACTATGCTTCCAGGCCTCTCACATAAGCCAAACGACGTAACTGTAAAAATGGTGCGTCTAAAGGAACGCGAACTTCCAAAATGTACAGAAAAACAGCTCTCCGTCATAGATTGTCTAAAAGGCATAGAGGGAGAAGTATCTGTAAAAGAACTTTGCTACTTTACCGGTGTCACTGCAGCTGTTATAGATGCACTTCATAAAAAGGGAGTAGTTGAGTACTACGAGAAGGAAGTATTTAGAAGACCTTATAACGAACAGATTACTGATACATCAAAGATAGAACTCACTGAGAGTCAAAAGAACGCTTTTGATAATCTTAATAACCAATTATTAAATGGTGGTGGAACGAGTCTTCTCTTCGGTGTAACAGGAAGCGGAAAGACACAGGTGTATCTCCGCTTAATTGATGAGGTAGAGAAGACTGGTCGTGGAATCATAGTTATGGTTCCAGAGATTTCTTTGACACCACAGACACTTAGAATTTTCCACAGCCGTTACGGTGACAAAGTTGCAGTTTTCCACAGCGGACTCTCTGATGGTGAGAGACTTGATGAGTGGAAGCGTGTGAAGCAGGGACTTGCGACTATTGTCGTAGGTACGCGTTCGGCGGTTTTTGCACCTTTTGATAACTTAGGCCTTATCATCATAGATGAGGAACAGGAACATACATATAAATCAGAGCAGAGCCCTAGGTATCACGCTAGAGATATAGCAAAGTATAGATGCGCAGAGGATAAAGCCCTCTTAGTGCTTGCATCTGCAACACCTAGCTTTGAATCCTACATGAATGCTAAAAAGGGTAAATACTCACTCTGTGTGTTAAAGGACCGTTTCGGTCAGGCGGAACTTCCTGCAGTTGAGACTGTAGACATGTGTAAGGAACGCTTTGACGGAAACAAGAATGAGATAAGCCGTGCGCTTCTCTCAGCCCTCACTGAGAACTTTGATAATGGGCATCAGTCCATAGTTTTAATTAACCGTAGAGGATATAACACCTATGCTGCATGCGACAGTTGTGGCGAGGTAGTTATGTGCCCAAACTGCAGTATTGGTCTCACATATCATAGACATAACAACCGTCTGATGTGCCACTACTGTGGATACAGCATCCCGTTTACAGTAAAATGCCCTGAATGCGGCGCCGAAGACGTCCATTATAACGGGGCTGGTACACAGCGCTTTGAGGAGGAGATAGGACGTCTTCTTCCAGGCGCCCGCATACTTCGCATGGACGCAGACACGACCATGCAGAAATACTCATACGAAGAAAAACTCACTGCATTTAAAAACGGTGAGTATGACATAATGGTCGGCACCCAGATGGTTGCTAAAGGCTTAGATTTTGAGAATGTGACGCTTGTAGGCGTACTCTCTGCCGACCAACAGCTCTTCAGCGACGATTACAAATCTATGGAGACGACCTTCGATCTCCTTACACAGGTAATCGGCAGAGCTGGAAGAGGTAAATACCCTGGAAAAGCGATAATCCAAACTATTCAGCCACAAAACGATGTAATTCAGCTCGCCAGAACTCAAAATTTCGAGGACTTCTATGAGACTGAGATTATCATGCGAAAAGCATGTGTATTTCCACCGTTTTGTAACCTCTGTACCATTTCCTTCCAAGGTGAAAAGGAAGAACGTGTCTTAAAATCAAGCCGTAACTTCCTAAACAACTTGGAGAAAAAGGCGACAGGTGAATTTTGTGACCTTAAACTTATTGTTTTAGGCCCTATGCCTGAGCGAGTAGTAAAGATATCTAATAAGTATAGGCACAGAATTATCATTAAATGCGTAAATAATATGCGTTTCCGCCAGATGCTTTCAGAACTCCTCTTTGATTTTTCAAAGGACAAAGAGAACAGTGGCGTAAACGCAATACCAGATATTATTTAAGGAGAAACATTATGGCTTTAAGAAAAGTGGTTACTAAAGAAGACCCTATTCTGAGAAAGAAAAGCCGTCCTGTTGAAAAATTCGACGACAAACTCGCACAGCTCCTAGATGACATGAAAGAGACTATGTATGCGGCTGACGGTGTCGGCCTTGCCGGCGTGCAGGTAGGCATGCTCAGACGTGTTGTAGTTATGGACTGTGGCGAGGACTACATCGAACTCATTAACCCTGAGATAGTTGAAACTGAGGGTGAACAGTTCGCAGATGAGGGTTGCCTTTCAATCCCAGGCGAATATTATGAGACAATTCGCCCAGAAGTAGTAAAAGTAAAAGCACAGAACCGTGAAGGTCAGTGGTGTGTATATAAGGGCGAGGGTCTTAAGGCTCGTTGCTTCTGCCACGAGATTGATCACCTTGACGGTATCTTGTTCACAGACAGACTTAATCCAAATCCTAGACCAAAAGAAGACGTCTTTGAGGAAGAAAAATGAGAGTAGTTTTCATGGGCACTCCTGACTTTGCTGTCCCTATCTTAGAAAGACTGATAGAGAAGCACGAAGTTCTTGGAGTATTCACACAACCTGATAAGCCAAAGGGCAGACATATGACTTTAACTCCACCTGAAGTTAAAGTTTGTGCGTGCGCCCATAACATCCCTGTGTTTCAACCAGAATCAGTGAAGCACGGTGAGGCTATGCCTATCCTAAACGACCTAATGCCTGACATCATAGTTGTGGCAGCATATGGCCAGATTCTAAAGAATGACATCTTAGAATTTCCAAAGTACGGTTGTGTAAATGCACACGGTTCTATTCTTCCAAAGTACCGTGGCGCCGCGCCTATACAGCGCGCTGTTCTTGACGGCGAAAAATACGCAGGTGTTACATCTATGAAGATGGGTGAGGGCCTAGATACAGGCGACATGCTCATCATGAAAAAGGTTGAAATTGGTGAGAATGAGACAGCTGGTGAACTCTTTGACCGTCTCTCAAACCTTGCAGCAGATGTGATAGAGGAGACTCTCGATAACATTGAAACTATAAAACCTATTCCTCAAAATGATGAGGAATCAACATATGCAAAGATGCTTAGTAAAGATGAGTGTCCTATAAACTGGGAAAAGACCGCACAGGAGATTCACAACCAAGTTCGCGGACTTAATCCTTGGCCTACCGCTACAACCGAACTAAATTCAGTTGTATTTAAGGTTCACAGCACATTATTAACTGACAGAAAAACAAACAGTCTTCCTGGAACTATTAATGTTGAAAAAGGCAGACTCTTTGTCGCTACAGGGGACCAAAGAGAGATTGAAATCCTAGAAATCCAGCCACAGGGTGGAAAGAGAATGGATGTAAAATCATATCTTCTTGGTCACACTTTGGAAGGAGCGTTTAACTAATGGGTGATTTCCTTTATTTTTTATTAATAATCCTCTTCCTTGCAGCACTCGCTGCACAGGGCAAAGTTAAAAGAACATATTCAAAGTATTCTGAGGTACTCAGTGAGAGAGGTATCACAGCTGAGCAGGCTGTTCGCATCGTTCTTGATAGAAACGGTGTTGAGGGTGTATCTATCCAGGGCATCGAAGGAAACTTAACCGACAACTTTGATCCTAGAAATAACGTAATCAGTCTCTCTGAACCGGTTCTCGGCAGCACTAGTATCGCCGCTATCGGTGTAGCTTGTCATGAGGCAGGTCATGCTGTTCAGCACGCTAAGAGTTACCTTCCTATCATGATTCGTAACGCTATAGTTCCAGCTTGTAACATCGGCTCAAGACTTGGTATTCCTCTTGCAATTTTAGGCCTTGTTTTCCAGCTTTACATAAGCTATGAAACTGGAAATGCACTTATTTGGATTGGTATCTTAATGTACAGCTTAGCAGCTGTTTTCCAGATTATCACACTTCCAGTTGAGCTCGATGCAAGCCACAGAGCACTCGCTGCTATAGAAGATGCTGGCATCCTAACTAAAGAAGAAAACAAAGGTGCAGAAAAAGTACTTAAAGCGGCCGCTATGACATACATTGTTGCCCTAGCTACAGCCATCGTAAACCTTCTTAGAATTATTGTGATATTCGGAAACGGAAAAAGAAGATAACTATAAAAGGATGCATATGAACCCAAGACAACTAGCGCTTGAGACGCTCTTAAAAATTGAACAGAACAATTCGTATTCGAATTTATCAGTTGCCGGTGCACTTAAGAACAACAGTCTTGAGGGCGCCGTCAGGATTCTTATGTGTGAGGATGAGAACATCTTCAGCATTGTTTAAAAGTTCAATAACTCTCTTAATATCAATACTCATCTNNACAAGGCATTTTTTACGAGCCTCGTATACGGCGTAGTTGAGCGCAAGTTAACCTTAGATTTCAACCTTGAAATCTACCTAACTCAGCCACTTAAGAAGCTCAGCCCAGAGGCGAGGAATATTCTCCGTCTCGGCGCCTATCAACTCCTATTTATGGATAAAATACCTTCTCATGCGGCTATAAACGAATCTGTAAATCTAGCTAAGAAAAACAGAGCACAGTATGCATCAGGACTTATTAATGCAGTCCTTCGTAAGATAGATAAAAACGGTCTTAAACTTCCAGATGAGGATGCTGAGAACTATTTAGAAATCAAGTATTCCTGCCCAAAGGAACTGATAAATCACTTCATAAACTCATATGGAAAAGAAAAGGCCATCGGCATCTTAGAACATGCCAATGGACCACAGAAGATATATGGAAGACATAAAGAAAAAGGTCTTATAGAACTAACATCTGAAGACATAGTAAATCTTCCAAATGATATTCATATTCAGGATAAGGCATCACAACTTTGCTGTTTGGCACTCGACCCACAGCCAGGTGAGACCGTCTTTGACATGTGCGCAGCTCCTGGTGGAAAAAGTTTCACTATAGCGGAGCTTATGCATAACGAAGGTACGGTTAAATCTTTTGATTTATATGACCATAGAGTGAAACTTATAAGTGACGGAGCGAAGCGCCTCGGTCTCACAATTATAGACGCAGAAGTAGGAGATGCAGAGGAGTATAACGACTCCTTAGGACTCGCTGATAGAGTCCTCTGTGACGTCCCTTGCTCAGGTCTTGGAGATATTGGCAGAAAGCCAGAAATCCGTTACAAAAAAGTTACAGATATTGATTTATTACCACCTTTACAATATAATATATTAGTTAAAAGCGCGCGGTATTTAAAGGTATGTGGAACACTGGTTTATTCAACCTGTGCTCTAAACCCTAAAGAGAACGAAGAAGTGGTAAAACTCTTCCTCCAAAATAACGCAAACTTCAAACTCAAAGAGCAGAGAACTATCTTTCCTCAAGAGGAGGACTGCGACGGCTTCTTCTATGCAGTCCTAGTTAAGGAGAACGATTGAAAGTTGACATCAAGTCATTAGATTTAAAAGAGCTGACGACTCAAATAGAAGAACTTGGTCTTCCAAAGTTTAGAGCAAAGCAGATTTATGACTGGCTTCATAAGCAGTGCGTCGAGTCCTTTGACGAGATGACTAATCTCTCTAAAGATTTAAGACTCAAACTCGACGAATCATATGAGATTAGAAACTGTAAGATAGTCAGAAAACTTGAATCAAAAGTTGATGACACTAAGAAGTATCTCTTTGAACTTAACGACGGGGAGACTGTTGAATCGGTTTTGATGAAGTACAAATACGGTTACACCGTATGCGTTTCCACCCAGGCGGGGTGCAAAATGGGTTGTGCTTTTTGTGCCTCCACCGTGGGGGGGTTCCGCAGGCATTTATTGCCCGGGGAAATTTTAAGCGAGATTTATACCGCAGAAAAGGACTTGGGCATCACCGTTTCCCACATTGTTTTAATGGGAATGGGGGAACCTTTGGATAATTACGATAATGTGATGCGCTTTTTGAAATTGGTAACGGATGAAAACGGGCATAATATTTCCATGCGAAATGTTTCCCTTTCCACCTGCGGTTTGGTGCCGCGGATAGAGGATTTGATGCAAAAGCATTTGCAGTTGACACTTTCCGTTTCCCTGCAC
>DCGF01000086.1 GCA_002314555.1 Ruminococcaceae bacterium UBA1785
TACAGCCATATTTAAGTTCAAATTCAGTCATGATCTCTCTCCTTACTTATTCTTATTAATCATTCTGTCGTCATATTTGCCTGTTTTTAAGTCAATATAACGAACATAGAGTGAAATCTTATTATTCTCGTCGAGGTTGTTCCAGATATCATCGTAGAATTCATCGATATCGTCAGGAATTGATACGCGTTCTGGCTCGCCCTGGAATGTTGGAATTGGGTTGCCGTTAGTTACATATGTATGAATGAAGTGGCCTACGCCTGGGAGTGGGTTGTAGTCGAATGTGAATCTGTTACAAGCAGAGCCCTCTGCATCAGCTGACTTCAAGATGCTGAGTTTATAGAAGAAATCATCGTTCTTTAAAACTACAACACCTGAGATACGAGGAGTCCAGTTTGGACCATCTGGCTCGAACTCTCTAGTCTTAAGAGCTTTCTCAAAAGCAAATCCCATGCCTTTGCCGCCCATAGCTTTAGCTTCTTCCATAACATCGTAGATAGTAGATGTCTGGTCACCGTTAGTAACGATAGTTTTATTTTCATTTACCATAACTGGGTTATAGATAATAAGGCTTGGGTCCTCTACCTTTGATTCATCGAAAGGATAGATTGTAAGGTTGTCTCCCTCTTTTTTGAAAACTCTGTTTCTAGAGTTCTCAGAACGGCCCATGATAAAGTAAGCGATAGCAGCTTTAGTGCCATCCTCAGTCTTACCAATTACAATTCCGCGGCCAACATATTCGTTGCCGTGGATTCTATTTCCCATTGATTTCACTTCATATATATTCATTAGTTTCTCTCCTTAACTATTATGCTAGATACAAGTTCAGTAGCTTTTGGAAGAATAATCCATTCAGCCTCTTCCATAACACGTTTTTGAAGTGTTGCCGGTGTATCATCTTTCATAACATCAACTGCCTTTTGGAAGATGATTTCACCACCATCAGTGATTTCATTGACATAATGGACAGTGGCACCAGTTACTTTTACTCCGCGTTTTAATGCTTCGTGATGAACCTTAACTCCGTAATATCCATCTCCACAGAATGATGGAATTAAAGACGGATGAACATTGATTATTCTCTTTGGATAATGCTTTACAAAGTCCTCAGATAAAACTGAGAGGAATCCAGCAAGGACAATCAAATCGATATCTCTGCTTTCAAGTGCAGAGAGAAGAACTCTTTCGAACTCCTCCTGTGAACCACAGTCTTTCTTTAAAATTGTTACGCCTTCAATATTTGCTAAAGACGCACGCTCGAGCGCATACGCATCGGCTTTGTTTGAAATTACTACTGCAATCTCACCGCTCTGTAATACGCCAGAGCTCTGTGCGTCTATTAGTGCTTGGAGATTTGTTCCGCCGCCTGAAACTAGGACAGCAATTCTAGCTTTATTCATAAGTCACCTTAAATAAGTTCTATTTTTGTGTCACCGTTTTCAATTACACCGAGGATATATGCGTCCTCACCGTTTGCTTTAAGAACTGAGAGGGCTTTATCTGCATCCTCTTTAGATACAACAGCTATCATGCCAACACCCATGTTATATGTATTAAACATGTCGTGCTCTGAGATGCCACCCTTTTCCTGAAGGAGTTTAAAGATTGGAAGAACTTTTACATCACTCTTCTTAATCTTTGCACAGAAGCCGTCTGGGATAGAACGTGGGATGTTCTCATAGAAGCCACCACCAGTGATGTGTGAAACAGCTTTAACTTCAACCTCATCAAAGAGTTTTAGCATTGGCTTTACATAGATTTTTGTTGGCGTTAAAAGTGTCTCCCCTAGAGATTTTCCACCGAGCGCTGAAACAGGAGCCTTAAGTTCTGCTTCACTGATGTTCTCTATATCAAATACTTTACGTACAAGTGAAAAACCATTTGAATGAACACCTGATGATGGAAGTGCGATTATTACATCTCCAGCCTTCATCTTTGTGTTATCAAGGATTTTATCCTTATCAACTACACCTACTGAGAAACCAGCAAGGTCATATTCATCCTCTGGATAGAAGCCTGGCATCTCTGCAGTCTCACCGCCAACAAGAGCAGCATCTGACTGGCAGCAGCCCTCAGCAACACCTTTTACTATATCAGCAATACGTTCAGGAACGTTCTTACCACAAGCGATATAGTCGAGGAAAAGAAGTGGTTTTGCACCGCAGCAAATTATATCGTTAACGCACATAGCTACACAGTCGATACCAACTGTATCATGCTTGTCCATTAAAAAAGCAATTTTAAGTTTTGTGCCAACACCGTCAGTACCTGAAACAAGTACCGGCTTTGTAATACCAGTCATATCAAGCTCAAAGAGGCCACCAAAACCACCGATGGCGCCCATAGCACCTGCGGTCATAGTCTTTGCGACATGTGCCTTCATAAGTTCAACTGCCTTATAACCAGCAGTAATATCAACGCCAGCCTCAGCGTAAGCTTTAGACATTGAGTTTTCCATAATCAGTCTCCTTTAATCCTGTCCGTCGAAACAGTAAGTACAGAGTTTACATTTCTCTATACCGATTGATTCAACAAATCCGTCAATTGATTGGAATTCAAGTGAAGAGAGTTTAAGCTTTCCTGCCATTACCTCTCTCATCTTACGTCCTCTCGCCGTGTTACTATCCATATACTCGTCGAGGTGGTTTAGTCCCTCCTCGCCTTCAATCTCGTTTATAGTTGCACGAGTGAAGAGTTCAAGTGGATTTGTCTGACGTGAGAAGTTTAAGTATTTGCAGGAGTACATTATTGGAGGAGAAGCTGAACGCATGTGAACTGACTTTGCGCCATTCTCATATAGGAATTCAACTGTCTCTCTCATCTGTGTACCACGAACTATAGAGTCGTCTACGAACATAAGGTCCTTACCCTCTATAAGCTCATGTACAGGAATCATCTTCATCTTTGCCACCTTTTCACGCTGTGCCTGATTTGTAGGCATGAAACTTCTTGGCCAAGTTGGAGTGTATTTAATAAATGCACGGGCGAAGTTTATTCCACTCTTATGTGAGTAACCTATAGCGTGAGGTGTACCTGAGTCTGGAACACCGCAGACAAAATCTATTGAAGGCAAAGTTCCGTTGAGCAAGTCGTTAGTCGCCATACGCTTACCATTTTGATAACGCATAGTCTCAACGTTTACACCCTCGTAAGTTGAGTTTGGATAACCGTAGTATGCCCAAAGGAATGAGCAAATCTTCATCTCAGAAAGTGCAGCTCTTAGAGATGTATAACCAGATGCAGTAATTTCAACTATTTCGCCTGGGCCGAGCTCGTAGCAGGATGCGTAGCCGACCTTTTCAAAAGCGAAGGATTCAAATGAGACGGCATAGCCCTCTTCATTTTTACCGACAATGATTGGAAGACGGCCGTGCTTGTCGCGTGCAGCGATAAGGTCGCCTCCGTCTTTCATAATTAGAACTGACGCTGTGCCGTCGATTACATCCTGAGCGAATGTAATACCGGACACGATGTCATCTTTCATATTTATAAGTGCCGCTACGAGCTCGGTTGTGTTAACTGCACCACCGGTCATAGCACTGAAGTGTCCACCTATCTCGTTTAGGTATTTCTCTATAAGCTCCTCCTTGTTGTTTACTTTACCAACAAGGCAGATAGCATATGCGCCAAACTTTGAACGCATGAGAAGTGGCTGAGGATCATAGTCACTGATACAACCTATAACAGATGTGCCACTCATCTCTTCAAATATGTATTCAAACTTCGTTCTAAATGGAGCATTCTCGATATTATGAA
>DCGF01000038.1:0-3035 GCA_002314555.1 Ruminococcaceae bacterium UBA1785
TCATAGTTTCGCTTAATAAGAGAAGCTATTAAATCACCAAACATTGATGCAACTGACATGAATATTGAAAGTAAACAGAAGAACCAAATTGGCAATGAGAAAGGCTGAATTGCAAAGAACTTGTTATAGAGTAAGAGCCAGAGAAGGTTTAAAAGAAGTGCACAAATCACACCACCGATACAACCCTCCCAAGTCTTCTTAGGTGAGAGATTAGGTGTTACTTTATGCTTACCAAATGCCATACCTGAAAGCTGAGCAAAGACATCAGTAAAAAGTGAGCCCGCTACAACAAGCCAAACAAAGAACTTGCACTCCACTCTGTCGATAAAGCCANNAAGCCATATGACTTATAAAGATATGAGATGATTGGAGCCATAGCAAAAGCAGTTGGTATTACAAGAGATGCATATACTGTGCCTGCTAGGTGTTCAAACTTAATCTCTGGGTAATTAACAACTGTCATAAGTGCAAGGAAAATTACATAGAGAACGATAACCGCACTTACTGGAACGTATGATTTATAAACTAGTCCCATAGAAAGGGCAAATGAGAAAATAATAGCAGCGCCCTGCATAAATTTATTTGGAACTCCGATACACCTTGTGAGTTCAAAACAAGCAGCAGCTGCAAGAAGTGAAAAGAATATATCAAAGAAAATTGTGTTAATAAGGAAGTACCATAGTCCGATTAGGATTATGGCAATTACAATTCCAGAAATAACTCTTTGTTTCATGTTAGTCTCCCTTAGACGCCTCCAAAGCGTCTATTCCTTTTAGCGTAATCAAGTATTGCCTCGTCTAGATCATCAGTTGTGAAATCCGGCCAGAGGACATTAGAAAAATAAAGCTCTGAATAAGCTGATTGATAAGTTAAGAAGTTTGAAAGTCTAAGCTCACCGCTTGGTCTAATTATGAGGTCTGGGTCTGGCTGACCAGCTGTATATAGGCCTGCTTCTATGTCTTCCTCTGTAATCTTCGAAGCTTTAAGTTCGCCCTTTTCAACTTTTTCAGCAATCTGCTTTACGGAGTGAAGTATCTCCTGTCTTCCTCCATAGTTTAGAGCGATATTAATGATAGTAGTGTTTTCATCTAAAGCATCAAGTTGAGTTTTGGCCACAAGCTTTTGAAGTTCCTTTGGAACTGCGCCTGTGTCACCGATGAAGCGAAGAATATATCCGCCCTTTTGACGGTCATATTTAATCTCATCAGCTTCAACTAGATACTCCTTAAAGAGTTTCATAAGCGCTGCCACTTCCGTTGGCGGACGACGCCAGTTCTCGGTTGAGAAGGCGTAGAAAGTCACAACCTCGATACCGATGTCGTGGCAATAGTCGCTTATCTTTCTAAATACTTTGGCGCCGGCAACGTGACCATCAGTACGTGGAAGTCCACGTTCTTTTGCCCAGCGGCCGTTGCCGTCCATAATTATGCCGATATGTTTAGGCATAAACTCTTTAGGTGGTAAATTACTCACACAGTCACCCCAAAATCAAATTAAGGTGCAAAGGGACGAAGAACGCCCCTCACACCTTCATAGTCAAATAGAATAAGAATTAAACTGACATTACTTCCTTCTCTTTTGCAGAAGCAATTTCATCAATCTCTTTAATCTTCTTATCTGTAGCCTTCTGAATCTTATCTTCGCCATCCTTCTGATCATCTTCTGTGATAGCGTTATCTTTCTTAAGTTTCTTAATATCTTCCATACCATCACGGCGAACATTACGAACAGCTACTTTAGCTTCTTCTGCACGCTTTGAGATATCTTTTGCTATTTCCTTACGTCTGTCCTCTGTGAGAGCTGGGAACATAAGGCGAATAACGTTACCGTCGTTCTGTGGGTTAATACCAATGTCAGAAGCCTGGATAGCTTTTTCGATAGGCTGAATCATTGACTTATCCCATGGCTGGATAACAAGTATACGAGCTTCTGCGATTGAAATAGCAGCAACCTGCTGGATAGGTGTTGGTACACCGTAGTAGTCGATCATAATCTTATCAAGAACGCCTGGATTTGCACGACCTGCACGAATAGCAGCGTAGTCATGTGTCAAAGAAGCAACAGCTTTTTCCATTCTTTCTTCTGTCTTAGCGATAATAGTATCCATATAATTCACCTCTATTAGAATTTGAAATAATTACTTACTTTTTACGAGTGTTCCGATATTTTCACCATTTACAGCACGTACGATGTTCTGTGGGTCTGTAAGGTTAAATACGAAGATATCTATTCCGTTATCACGGCACATGGAGGCAGCTGATGCATCCATAACTGTAAGGCCCTTGTTTAAAAGATCTGACTGTGAAAGTTCATCGAACTTAACTGCATCAGGATATTTATTAGGGTCCTTATCATAAACGCCGTCAACGTTTGTAGCCTTAAAGATTACCTCTGCTTCGATTTCAGCAGCTCTAAGTGAAGCTGTAGTATCTGTGGAGAAGAATGGGCTTCCTGTTCCACCACCGAAGATTGTAACAAAGCCGTTCTTTAAATCTTCTCTAGCTTCATGAGCATCAAAGAACTTAGCAAGTGGTGCCATGTTTACTGAGGTGTAAACTTTTGTCTTACAGCCAAGCTGCTCTAAAGTATCAGCAAAAGCGATAGAGTTCATAACTGTTCCGAGCATACCGATAGAGTCTGCGCGAACACGGTCCATAGAACCGCTTGAACGTCCACGCCAAAAATTTCCGCCACCGATAACTATACCAACTTCGCAGCCAGCATCTGATACCTGCTTAACTGCTTTTGCAATGTCGGTGATAACATCAAAGTCAAAACCGTGACCCTGCTCGCCAGCCAAAACTTCACCTGAAAGTTTTAAAAGTACACGTTTAAATTTAGGTGCCATTTTTCAAAACCCCTTTTAATAAAGTTACATAAAATTATACAAGTAATATTTTACCTTAAATGCCAAGAGGTGTAAAGACAAGATTGAAATTCTGAGTGTAAAATGGTATCTTAAAAATATAGAAACTTTGTACAAAAGGAAGTGATATTTTGTACACGATTAAGAAAAGAACTTTGGCCGCTATTTT
>DCGF01000038.1:3197-4030 GCA_002314555.1 Ruminococcaceae bacterium UBA1785
AAAGACGAAAAGTCTACCGATAAAAAGGACTCCGATAATAAATCCACGACTGAAAAAAGTTCTTCCTCTAGCAAAAAGGAAGCTGAAGTTGTAGAGACAAACGTCGGTGGCACACCTGCTGCTAAAGCACCTGAATCAAGCGTAAAACCTATTACCGATACTAAGGGCACTACCCCTGACTCAGGTCTTGCAGGTCCTACAGTTTCTTCCAATGCATCGACTGCCAGCGACCTTGCAAACGTAGATCCCGCGCAGGCAGCAAACAGCACATATGATACCGCTATATCAGTTGTTAAAAAGGACGTCAGCACAGTCGAAACTGAAGAATTCCCTTACGTTTCAAAAGATCAGTTTGCTTCCCACATTCATTCAGTTTGGGCAGCATTTAAAACCGAGGATAAAGTTAAGATTGATCTTGCAAATGTAAACGAATATCTAAACTATGTTTGTCTTCCTCTAAAAGGTTCCTTCTTTGAAATCAACTGTAATGGTTACGGTGCTAGTTACGCTATTGATCCTACTAACACCTATGCATATATGACAGTAAACTGGAGTTACTACATCGATGCAGGGCAGTATGCTTCATGCAAAAATAGAGCAGCATCTATAGTTTCTGGAGTTAGTTCATACGGAGATACACTTTCAAAAATCCGTGCGGTTCACGACTATATCTGTGCAAACAACACATATGTTATGAATGTTGATGGCGCATATAACTGCCTTATAAACGGACGTTCAGACTGTGACGGTTACACGGCCGCTTTCCAAATCTGTATGGAAACTATGGGAATCCCTTGCCGTGCATTTGCGACAAGTAACCACATCTTTAATCT
>DCGF01000077.1:0-3255 GCA_002314555.1 Ruminococcaceae bacterium UBA1785
ATTTATATGCCCCCATAACAAATTTTGGGTAATTGTTCGGTTTTTTTCAGAACAATTGTAGATTAGTAAAATTCTCTTGTCAAGTAGATGTGTTGTTTTTTATGACAAAAAAATTTGAGCCCTGTCATTTTAAGTGAACAGGACTCAAATATATTCATTTAATTAGATCCTATTGTTGAAAGAAGACTAACAAAATCATCTGTCTTTTTTATGAATTCATCTATATCAATATTTTCGTTATTTAACAGTTTTTGCACGATAAGTCCATCTGAAACAAGTAGGGCAGTCCAAGCTAGATAATCTGCATATTCATCTCCGGCACGTTCTGCAATTTTGCTTGAAATTAGGGACTGAAATTCTCTATATCGCTCTATTAATATCTCTCTAATTCTTTCGTTTCCAAGGAAAGCTGAATAGAGGAGGTGGTATCTAGGCCCAACATATTTTACGTTGCGCTCAATTACGTATTTATAGAGGCGGTGCAAAGACGTATCTTTTTCTTTGTTGTCAACCCAAATTAAAAAGTCATCCCATTGCTGGTCAATGAATCTATTAGTTATGTCGAGAAGAATATCTTCTTTTGTCTTGTAATGATAGTAGAGAGTTCCTTTTGATATTCCTGCGGTAGTTGCAATTTTAGCAAGACTTATATCATCGAGGGACTGGTTCTCAAGGAGATCTAGGGTTGCATCCATTATGATGTCTTTAACATTCTCTTTTCGTGGGGCTGCCATTATGGTTCCTCCATTCGGTATTTTGTCGCGTTCATTGTAGCATTTTTTGGTAGTTCCGTCTAGTTGACTTTATAATATAAAAGGGGTATAATATGGGGTAGTCGGTCGAACGACCGACTAAATACTGATAGAGGGTGTAAAAATGCCAAATATCAAAAAAATTCAGAAAAAGTTAAATGCTAAATACGGCGACAAAGTAGTAGCAACTTTGGAAGATGATATCATCCGTCTTACGGGTGAGCTTGATAGTTGGGATGACGTTGTTGGCGCCTGCACTTTGGCGGCAACAAAGAACGGTCAAATCCATGTCGTAAACGACATCAAGTTCACCGGTGCAGAAATCCCTCCTATGAGAGTACCATCTCTCATAGATACAGAACTAGAGGGAAAGACACCAGACGTACTCGTCATCGGTGGTGGTATCTCAGGCTGCTCTATCGCACGTGAACTCTCAAAGTGGGACATAAATGTCATGCTTATCGAGAAGAATGCTGACTTCGCTATGGGCGCATCTGGCGCTAACGATGGCGAAGTACATGTTGGTTTCGACCTCGCAAAAGGTAGCTTAAAGCAGAAATACGTTTTGCTCGGTAACCACATGTATGATAAGCTCTGCGCAGATCTTCAAGTTCCATTCCGCCGAGAGGGACAGTATGCTCTTTTCACTCAGTCATATCTTTTCTTCCCAGCCATTATTCTTTGCTTATGGCGTAAGCATCATGACGGTGTAACCGATACACACTTCATGACTAGGAAAAAGATCTTAAAGGCTGAACCTACATTTGATAAGAAAATTAGATTTGGAATATATAATGACTCCGCTGGAGTTGTTTGCCCATATGGACTTACAATTGCTTATGCTGAAAATGCAGCAGAAAACGGTGTAGAGGCATACTTAAATACAGCAGTACTCTCTATGGATACTGATGAGAATGGTGTTATCACAGCGGTTAATACAAATCGCGGTACTATTAAACCGAAGGTTGTAATTAATGCTGCTGGTGTATTTGCGGATAACATTGCTGAAATGGCAAAAGACCGTTTCTATTCTATCCACCCACGTCGTGGTACAAACACAATCCAGGATAGAAAATCTGCAAAGATTATTGACACTATCGCATCCGTTCAACATGTAACACTTAATCAAGGTAAGAGCCACACTAAGGGTGGCGGACTCATGCGTACAGTCCATAATAACATCCTTGCTGGACCTGATGCAGTCGAGTGCTTCGCAAAAGAGGACACAGCAACACATCCTGAAAGCATTAAAGTTACATATGATAAGCAGAAGGGTACAGTACCACTTGCATCTGAACGTGATATCATAACTTACTTCACAGGTGTTCGCGCTCCAACATTTGAAGAGGACTTCGTAATCGAGTGGGGTAGACATTGTAGCAATATGCTTCACTGTGGTGGTATTCAGTCACCTGGTCTTACCGCTGCTCCTGCTTTTGCTCTTGATATTGAGGCTATGGTTGTTGAATATCTTTCAAGACTTATGCCAGTTGAAAAGAAATCAAAGTGGCAGCCAAAGAGACAGGCGGTTCCAGCTCTTAAGGAAATGAGTCCTGCAAAGCGTGCAGCACTTATTGCTAAGAATCCTGATTACGGCATTATAGTTTGCCGCTGTGAAGAGATTTCCAAGGGTGAGATTATTGATGCTCTTAATAGACCTCTCTGTCCACCTACAGTAGATGCTATTAAGAAACGTATCCGTCCTGGAATGGGACGTTGCCAAGGTGGATTCTGTTCACCACTTGTTGCAAAGATAATTGCAGAGCATGAAAAATGTGCTCTTTCAGATGTTAAGAAAGCATCAGCAGAATCAGTTATTTGCTATGGAGAAACTAAAGGAGGCGACACTAAATGATTAGAACTTGTGATGTTTTAGTTATCGGTGGTGGTCCTGCCGGTCTTGCAGCTGCTATTTCAGCTGATAAAGAAGGCGCTAAGGTAATCCTTATCGAGCGTGAGTCACGTCTCGGTGGTATCTTAAAGCAGTGTATCCATGATGGCTTCGGCCTTGTTCGTTTTAAAGAGAAACTCTCAGGACCTGAATATGCTGAGCGTTTTATTGATGAGTTTAAAGAACGCGGAATTGAAGCTAAGACTTTGACTTTCGTAACATCAGTTGAAAGAATAAAGACTGGCTTTAAAGCAACAGTTGTATCAAGAGACGGTATAGAGGTTATTGAGACTACAAGCCTTATCTTAGCAACAGGTTGTCGTGAGCGCACAAGCAAGCAAGTTTTCATTCACGGCACACGTCCAGCAGGCGTTTTCACTGCTGGTACTGCGCAGCACTTCACAAACTTGCTTGGCCAGCTCCCAACAAAGCGTTGCGTAATCTTAGGCTCAGGCGACATCGGAACATTTAATGCGCTTACATCTNNGCGACATCGGCCTTATTATGGCTCGTCGCCTAACCCTTGAAGGCGCTGAAGTGCTCGGTGTATACGAAGTAAAATCTACACCATCAGGACTTACTCGAAATATTCATCAGTGCCTTAATGACTTT
>DCGF01000077.1:3314-3957 GCA_002314555.1 Ruminococcaceae bacterium UBA1785
GCAGTAGAAGTTGCAAAAGTTGATGAAAAAATGAGAGCTATCCCTGGTACAGAGGAAATCATCGAATGTGATGCTCTCATCCTCTCAGTTGGTCTTATCCCTGAGAATGAAATCGCTGAGACTCTTGAGGTTCAAATTGATCCTCGCACAAAGGGCCCACGTTGTGATGCAACTCTTATGACTACAGTACCTGGAATTTTCTCATGTGGTAACGCACTTCATGTTAACGACCTTGTTGACTACGTTTCCGAGAGTGGCGAGACTGCTGGTAAGAACGCAGCGCACTTTGCTCTCGGAAAAGAGCGTACACTTGTTGAGATTAAGCCAAACGAGAACATCCTTTACATAGTTCCTCAGGTGCTCGACATTAAAGAGAAGAACGACGAAGTAGTGGTTTACTTCAGAAGTAAGGAAGTTTTTGATAAGGCAACATTTAGAATTATTGCTGATAATAAGATTGTTTTTGAGAAGAAATATGCTTTCCTTCGTCCACCAGAAATGGAGAAGATTGTAGCTGATTTTTCAAAGTTTAACCTTCGTGAATACAGCACTATCACTGCAGAAGTGGAGGTTGATGCTAAATGAAACTAGTTTGCATTACATGCCCACGTGGCTGCACAGTTGATATAGAAAAAGTTGGCAT
>DCGF01000077.1:3975-9172 GCA_002314555.1 Ruminococcaceae bacterium UBA1785
GAATGGACCGTTTCCGGTAACTCCTGTAACAAAGGTAGAGAGTTTGCCATTAATGAAATGACACAGCCAATGAGAACTATCTGTTCAACAGTTAAGACGACAAATTCCGATGCACCAGTTCTTCCTTGTAGAGTATCAGCTGATATTCCAAAGGATAAGATTTTCGATGTAATGAAGGAAATCAACAAAGTGGTTGTTGATAAACCTATCAAACGTGGAGACGTAATTATTGAAAACGTACTTGGCCTCGGTGTAGACGTAATATCAACTTCAGATTTACTTGCTCAGATTTGAAAGGAGTAATTAATAATGGGATACAAACCTTATAAGGGCTTTGAGCCAAAATGGATTAAAGNNTTAAAGAAGTAGCACCTGCTGATTCATATCGTTCAATCTTCCGCTGGGGTGATCCAGAACACTTTAAGTTCCCAAAAGAGTCACTCTATAACCTCATGAAGGAACGCCTTGACATCACAGATGATTATGTTAAAGACTACCGCTGTGACTTAGGTCTTGAAAAGGTAGATTTTAAGGGTGAATATGCACCAAAGATGGCAAAGGAACACCTTGATTTCTTCAAGACAGTTTATGGCGATGACATGTCTCAGTCAGACTATGACAGACTTTCAGTTGCATATGGTCAGACAGCATATGACCTTTATAGAATTCGTGAGCGTCAGTTCGATAGCCTTCCAGATGTAGTTCTCTATCCATCAGAGACAGAGCAGATTGAAAAGACTGTTGAGTACTGTGCAAAGAATAAGATTCCACTCTATGTATATGGCGGTGGTTCTTCAGTAACTCGTGGTGTTGAGCCAACACTTGGTGGCGTATCACTTGATATGCGTCGTAAGTTCAACAAGGTTATCCGTTTCAACGAAGTTGACCAGACAATCACAGTTCAAACTGGTATGTCAGGTCCTGACCTTGAAAAGCACCTTAATAACGCTGTCGCAGAGTTTGGCGCAAAGAGAGCTTTCACATGTGGACATTTCCCACAGTCATTTGAATATTCATCAGTTGGTGGTTGGGTAACAACTCGTGGTTCGGGCCAGAACTCAACTTACTATGGCTGTATCACAGACATCTGCCTTCAACAGAAGTATGCAACACCAAGAGGACGTGTACTTACATCACGTTATCCAAGAGAAGCAACAGGCCCTAACCTTAACCAGATTATGATGGGCTCTGAAGGTACATTCGGTGTTTGTACAGAAGCAACTCTTAAAATATTCCACTACAACCCAGAAAATAGACATCGTTTCTCATTCATCTTTAAGACATGGCAGGATGGTATGGACTTCGCTCGTGAATGTCTTCAGGGCGAGTTCGGTTTCTCATCAGTATTCCGTCTTTCAGACCCAGAAGAGACCAACATGATGCTCCGTCTTTACAACGTAGACGAAACACCTGCACAGCCACTTCTTGAGAAACTTGGCTATAAGGATATGGAGCGTTGTCTCTTCCTTGGCTTCACAGATGGTGAAAAGGGTTATTCACTTAACGTAACTGCTAACATCTACAAAGTAGCATTGAAGCACGGTGGTATTCCTCTTACAGGCGCTGTTTGTAAGGGCTGGGAAAAGGGACGTTTCGATGACCCATATATGCGTGACTCACTCCATGATTTCGGTATCATCATCGATACACTTGAGTGTTGCGTAAACTGGTCAAACATGGCTCAGGTACACAGAGATGTTCGTGAAGTATGTCATGCTCTTCCAAACTGTGTTGTTACTACTCATATGTCTCACTGTTACCCACAGGGTGCTAACCTCTACTTTATCTTTATCGCAAAGATGGATACAGCAGCTGAGTTTAAGGCATATCATAAGACTATCCTTGATGCTATCCAGAAGTCTGGTGCTGCTTTATCTCACCATCACGGTATTGGTAAGATGTTTGCTCCATGGCTTGAGGGTAATACAGGTAGAACTGAGTATGGTACATTTAAGGCTCTTAAAGAGTACTTCGACCCTGACTACACAATGAACCCAGGTGGCACAATCGGTCTTGATCTTAAAGAGGAAGAAAAGATCTTCCTTCGTGACGGTTATTCAGACTGTGCAGAGGGCTAATAGTTAGATATAAAAGGTGCAACGTTTCGTTGCACCTTTTTATTATTTAAGGTATAATATCTTTTGTTATGGATTAATGGTTTTGGGGGCTAATATGACTAAAGCTTATATTCGAAATATTGAAATAGTTGAGAATCAGATGGACTTAAGTCTTAAGATTGAAGTTCCATATGACAGTGCTGTGCATTCTCCAAAAGTTACACTCATCTATAAGATGGGTGAGGAGACTCGTTTTATCCCTGTTCTCGTGCAGTCATATTATCCTAATACAGATGGAAAAACCTGCACTATTATTGCTGGCTATAAATATAACATTGACTATTTGTTTACTTCTCCTATTAAGGATGAATCTGTAAGTATAGAAGTTGATGTACTTTATGGCACAGATCATCTTCGTGATATTCCTTTTGAGATTGATACTAAGGTGCTCACTGTTAACACTCCTTACACCCTCAGTACAGAGGAGAGTAAGATAGTTATTAAGCGTGTAGAAGAGTATGTTGAGCCGAAGAAGAACTATTTTGTTTTATTCTTAAAAGTAGTATTTGGTGGACTATATAACTTCCTCGTTCGTGTGTTTGGTGTTCTTTTGCTTCCATTTTTGTTTATAGACACCGTAGCAGCCTTTTTGGATGTAAAGAAGGGCTGGGTTACTAAAAACGAGAGAACCACTTTGCGCTTCTTTGTAGACAACATTAGAGTTGGCTTTAGAACAATCACACATGAAGAGATTGGTAGAAAGCATTTGAAACAGAACTGGGTTTCTCTCTGGATGGCTTTCTTTAAAAAGAAAAAGATTGTTGAAAATAGAATTACCTTCCTTTCAAATAGAAGAGGGGAACTATCAGGAAACCCTGCAGATGTATATGAAATCATTAAAGATGATAAGTCGCTCGAGATAAAGATGCTCCTTGATGATAACCCAATGCATAGAATGAGCTATTATACTCTTTTTAAGTTCGCAAAGTATTATTCAACATCAAAAGTAGTTATCGTTGATGACTTTTATGAGCTCACATCTATGGTGGAAAAGAAGCCGGATGTAAAGCTCGTCCAAGTATGGCATGCGTGTGGTGCTTTTAAGACCTTTGGTTTCTCACGTCTTGGTAAACCAGGTGGACCTAAGCAGACCTCTAATAACCACAGAATGTATGATAGAGCTATCGTCTCTTCAAAAGAGATTAGACGCTTTTATGCAGAAGGCTTTGGTATCCCTATCGAGAATGTAGTTGCTACAGGTGTACCAAGAACAGATATGTTCTTTGATGAAAATATCGCAAAAGAGATGAAGGATAACTTCTACTCTGAATATCCAGACTGGCAGTCAAAGAAGATTATCATGTTTGCTCCAACATTTAGAGGAAATGGTAGACTTACAGGCTTCTATCCTATGGAGCACTTTAATTTAAAGGAAGTATCTGATGCACTCGGTCCTGATTATGGAATCATTGTTAAGATGCACCCATTTGTAAATAATAAGGTTGAAGTACCAAAGGGATATGAAGATAGAATTATTAATCTCTCAGAAAACTCAGAGCTTAATGATTTACTCTTTGTAACAGATATCCTTATCACGGATTATTCTTCAGCAGTATTTGAAGCTTCCCTTCTTAATATTCCAATGATTATGTATGCATATGATTTGTCTGAATATATTGCAACAAGAGATTTATATTATGAATATGAGCCAATGCTTCCAGGTAAGCTTGCAATGAATCAAGATGAAGTAATTGATGCTATAAAGAATAACGACTTTGAGACAGATAGAATTGAGCCATTTAAGAATAAGTTCTTTGATGATCTTGATGGTAAGTCGTCTAAGAGAGTCGCAGAAATGATAAAAGAGTTGCTCTAGAAGAGCAACTCTTTTAATATTCTCTCAGTGGAGTGACCGTCACAGGCGGTCATATATTTATTTCTAAACTCATCTACTTTTTTTAGGTCTATATCTTCATAGTTTGTGAGCGCATCTATGAGCTCTTTTTCGGTCTTAACTATTGGGCCAGGAACGAAATCTTCATATGGATAATAGAAATCTCTATTATCTTTATATGCATCAAGATCATATGCATAGAAGATTATTGGCTTTTCTAGTAATGAATACTCAAAGATGATAGAGGAGTAGTCAGTTATAAGAATATCTGCCATTTTTAAAGCATCATTGGTGTTTACATCACTAATGTCAAGGCAAAATCCTTTACAGTCATCAGGAATTACCACTTTGTCCCTAGCAAACGGATGCATTTTAAGGAGCAAATGACAACCTGGGAACTTCGTAGTTAAGGCATCTTTAAGAGCTTTAATATCTATTTCAGCACCACTCTTTGCACTGACGATGTTGTTCCCTCTAAAGGTCGGAGCATAGAGAATCTTTATACCCTCATGTTTTTCCGGTTTGTAGTTAATGAGTTCATCAGTTCTTGGAACTCCAAGAGGTTTAATGATATCCTTTTTGCAACCAAATGCATCTGCATAATGGTCTTCTACCTCAGCTGAAGAAATTGGAACAAGTGTATATGAGTTGTGCATCGGGATTAAAGAGAGATCTTTCTTTGATGCACCAAAACTTTTATCGGTTATCGAATAGCCCCATTTTTTGAAAGCGCCGGAGCCGTGCCAGAGCTGAACGACATTTGTGCCGGGTCTTGGCGTTACGGCGTAGGCGGGGAGATAACTCTCAGTTAAGAATACTGTGCCACAACGGGCATATTCTTTTATAAACTTGTTAAAGGAATTACTTCTATTAAGTCTTCCTTTAATCTTACCCATAAAGGATGAACCGCTGAGGCCCTCATTTTTTGGGAAACATTTAACTAAAGTAACACCGTCTCTTTTAGAAAGAGCAGTGTAAATTGGCGCCATATTGTCAGTTAAATCAGTTGAATAAGGGTCTGCAAAGAGAAAACGGTTCTTATCCTGCTTGAAAACTGCTTTATAAAAAGCAAATCTTACTGGGTAGTGAACCTTCATCTCTAAAAGACTTAAAATTTTTGAAATATTCATACCTAGAGTATACACGTATATCATTTGATTTACAAATTAATTTATAGTAATATTATTTAGTAATTTTTTATTTAGGTAGGTAACTTTATGGAACCAATCTATGTAACTGGACATCA
>DCGF01000077.1:9239-10450 GCA_002314555.1 Ruminococcaceae bacterium UBA1785
AGGCGACCGTCAATACATTCCAGCAAGACTTGGTAACGTATCTGATGAGACAAAAGCGGTACTTGATTACTTCGGTGTAGAAGCACCAAGACTTCTTACAAATGTTAGAACTCAAGTATTTGATTTATCATATGATACACCTCCAACACTTGGAAGGAATGTAACAGTTAATAAGGCATGGGAGACTTTAAAGAGTGTAAACAGAAGTGCTGTTCCAGTTGTTGAATCAGATGGAAAACTCTTTGGTATGCTCACAACAGGTGATATAGCTTCATATGTTATGAACGCTGTATATAATTTGGGTCGTGACTCTATCCCAACTTGTGAACTGAGTGATTTGCTTGATAAGCCAATTGACTCTATCTGTAGCACTGAAGATATTCAATTCTTCCACTTAAATGATTACGTTGATGATGTTAAGGATATCATTTTAAAGAGTAGATTTAGGTCATATCCTGTTGTTGATGAAAATGACGTAGTTGTAGGTACTATAGGTAGATTCCATCTCATTAGATATAACCATAAAAAAGTTGTTTTGGTGGATCATAATGAAGCATCTCAATCTGTTGCCGGCTTAAAACAAGCTGACATCTTGGAGATTATAGATCACCATAGACTTGCTGATATTCAAACAACTGCTCCAGTGTTCTTTAGAAATGAACCTCTTGGTAGTACTTGCTCAATTATCGCTACAATGTACAAAGAGAAGGGTGTTGTACCTGACGAAAAGATTGCAGGACTTCTCTGCGCCGCTATCATCTCAGATACAGTAATGTTTAAATCTCCAACTTGTACACAGTACGACATAGAGATTGCGGAGCGTATGGCAAAGATTGCAAACGTCAACATCGAAGAACTTGGTGACGTAATGTTTGCCGGCACAGCATCACTTTCAAAACCAATTGAAGAACTTCTTTATACAGACTTCAAAGAATTCCATATTGCTGGATATAAACTCGGTATTGGACAAGTTACTTGTCTTAACTCTGAGGCTTTGATGGGTAGAAAAGATGAATTCTTAAAGGCTATGAAGTCTAAGAAGGAAAGCGCAAAGTATGATTATATCCTTTTGATGCTCACAGACGTTTTGAAAGAGGGAACACACCTCATCTACATCGGTGACGAGGATACAATCTCTCAGGCATATGATGTAAAAGCAAAGGATAACGAAGTATTCTTGCCACATGTAATGTCTAGAAAGAAACAAATTG
>DCGF01000077.1:10487-11910 GCA_002314555.1 Ruminococcaceae bacterium UBA1785
CTTTGGGGTTAATATGCAAAAAAAGTAGGCTCGTGTATTCACGCGGGCCTATTACTTTTGCATAAATTTTGAATTAATTGAATAAATATGCAAAAAGTTGTTGACTTTATGCATATTTATTCTATAATAGTTGCATAATAATTAATTACTATTAATAGAGGTATTTATGGCAAAGGTTTTTATTGATGGTTCTGCAGGTACTACTGGTCTTCGTATTTATGAAAGACTTGAAGTAAGATCTGACATCGAACTTATTAAACTTCCTGAAGAAAAAAGAAAAGATGAGGCGGCTCGTAAAGAAGCACTAAACAGTGCTGATATCGCTTTTCTCTGTCTTCCTGATGCTGCAGCTATTGAGGCAGTATCACTTCTTGAAAATGATAATACAGTGGTTATCGATACATCCACAGCTCATAGAGTAAATGATGACTGGGCATATGGTTTCCCTGAGATTAAAAATCAAAAGGATATGATTTTAAAATCTAATAGGATTGCGAATCCGGGATGCCATGCTTCAGGCTTTATAGCACTCATAGCTCCACTTGTAGAAAAAGGAATAATAAGTCCAAATGATAACTTAACTGCTTTTTCAATCACTGGATACTCAGGCGGTGGCAAGAAAATGATTGCTGAATATGAGGATGAAAATAGAGGGGGACTCTTTGATGCTCCTCGTCAGTATGGACTTACACAGTGCCATAAGCATCTTCCGGAAATGAAAAAGATTTGTGGTTTAAATACTGAGCCAGTCTTTTGTCCAATAGTTGCTGATTACTATGCAGGCATGGAAGTTACAGTACTTTTATTTAAAAAGGACATTGCTGAGATTAAAGCTATATACAAAGACTACTATAAAGATGGACTTGTAAAATATGTTGAGGCAGCAGATGAAAATGGACTTCTTTCAGCCAATGCATATGAAGGCTTTGATGATATGCAAATCTCTGTATTTGGTAATAATGATAGAGCACTTTTAGTATCTCGATTTGATAACCTTGGAAAAGGTGCATCAGGTAGCGCAATACAGAATATGAATTTAAAACTTGGACTCCCAATATCTACGGGACTTAATTTATCGGAGGCAATAAAATGAAATTAATTGATGGTGGCGTTTGCGCAGCACAGGGATTTACAGCAGGTGGTGTTCATTGCGGTATTCGAAAGAATAGAACAAAGAATGACCTTGCAATAATTTTCTCAGAGAAGAAAGCAACTGCAGCTGCAGTATATACAACAAACCTCGTAAAGGGTGCTCCACTCGAGGTTACAAAAGCTCATATTGCTGACGGTTTTGCACAGGCTGTAATTTGTAACAGCGGTAATGCTAATACTTGTAATGCAAACGGTAAAGAAATTGCAGAACAGATGAGTGACCTCCTCGGATCTGCACTCGGTATTTCAGCATCAGATGTAGTTGTTGCAT
>DCGF01000102.1:0-1203 GCA_002314555.1 Ruminococcaceae bacterium UBA1785
GGAGACTTAAAATACGGTAGAACAGTACATTCTTTAGTTGCTGCAATGTCTAGGTATAAAGATGTCAAATTTGTCCTTATCTCTCCAGAAGAACTTAAAATTCCAGAAAATATAAAGACGGAAGTTTTAGAAAAGAATAATATCGAATATACCGAAACTACTAGTCTTGAAGATGCTATTCCAAACCTTGATATTCTATATATGACTAGAATTCAAAAAGAGAGATTTAGAGATCAAGCGGAGTATCTTAGACTTGAGGGAATATACATTTTAGATGAGGATAAACTAAAGACTGCAAAGTCTGATATGTCCATTCTTCATCCACTTCCAAGAGTTAATGAGATCTCTTTAGAAGTTGATGATGATCCGCGTGCAGCTTACTTTAGACAGGTTAAAAATGGTAAGTTCATCCGAATGGCACTTATCATGAAACTTCTATCCAACGATAATAAAGAAAAGCCTTCAAAAAAGGGTGCTACAGAGTTTGCCCCTAATATAATAAGATGTACAAACTCACGTTGCATAAGCAGTATAGAGCAGGGCTTAAAGCCGCTCTTCACAAATAGTGATGCAGGCTTTAGATGTCTCTACTGCGAAACAAAAGCATCTAGGTAGTTTGATAAAAAATAAGACCTGCTGTTTCCAGCAGGTCTTATATTATTACAAATATTACTTCTTATATTCGTCGTAATCTCTGTAGATTTCTTCGCCCTGAACGAGGTCTTCGTTCTTACCGTGGTCTGCATACCAAACCTGAGCAAAGAATGGGTTAACCTTAGCGATTGCGTCATAGTTCCATGGCATAGGATCGCACTCTGGGCACCAGTGGCCGCCCTTAAGTACTGTGTTAACGCTCATGTCGAACTCATGACCGAATGCGCACTTCCAATGTGAAGGAGCATATACATCGTCAGGCTTCTTAGAATCAAGATATTCACCGCCACGGAATTCTGCAGCCTTCTTAAGGTCAGCAGCTGAGAGCTTGTCAAGTGACTTAGACTCATCATAACCGTGATCAAGTTTAAACTTATCAGCTTCTGAAAGGCTGTTGTTTGGAGGTGTGAGATCCCAGTCAGCCCAGTTAGCTGAAAGCTTCTTGTAGTGAGCCATACCAAATGACTCTGTGTCGCCCCAGTAAGCGTTCATACGCTCAGCATTGTTTGTAGCGATCCAAGTACGTGTACCAAATCTCTTATCCTTAGC
>DCGF01000102.1:1383-9533 GCA_002314555.1 Ruminococcaceae bacterium UBA1785
CCGTGGAAGTTTCTGTCGATGAACCAGTTTGGCTTAAATACGAGCTTAGAAGCGTCGTGGCCCATACCGATAGCATTGAGAAGAAGGTCTTCAAACTCATAGAGAGTGATTCTGTATGTATCACCAGAACCGATGTTGTAGAATCTTCTGTAGAAGTCCTCAGGGATATCATCTGAGCAGAAGTGATCCATAAGGATAGCAGAATCATCAACTGTAGCCCACTCAAGAACGTCGTTCATTGGAACGTGGAACATGATAGGGTCCATGTTCTTAAGGATTGCTGGATAAAGGATACCAGACTGACGCATTGAAACCCAATGCTTAAGTCCTGATTCAGCAAATACGCGCTCTGCCTTAATCTTTGAAAGAGCGTAGTGGTCATAAATAGAAACCTTAAGAGGGTCACCTGTACGGCCCCAGTGGATACCGTAAGGACGGTTACCTGTTTCAGCAACAGTACCGATGTATACGCAACGAACGTCGTCAGGATTTGGCTGAGCCTTGATAGCCTTTACGATGTTTTCAGCTGCAAGTACGTTTGTCTTAAGAGTCTTCTTAGGATAATAGTCAGCTGCAGGAGATACGAGACCACCGATGTGGAGTACATATGAAGCGCCTGTGATACCCTTAAGGATAGCGTCATAGTTACCGAAGTCACCCCAAACGATCTCTACACGAGGATCGCCAAGATAAGGAGCGAACATGTCTCTGTTCTTCTGTGAATCACGGATAAGTACGCTGATGTCAAGGTCAGGGCGGTTGTTATAAATCTGCTTAAATGATGCCCAACCCATGTTACCAGATGCACCTGTGATAAATACCTTTTTGTTTGCCATGGTTTTGCCTCCAAAAAATTATTATTAATAATTAATTTTATCAACTTGAACATTTTAACACTTAATTCATCAAAATACAAATGAATTAAATGAACGAATACTAAATAGTGAAATCTTCCACTGTATAATCCTTACCAAATTTAGGTGTTTTTGCTTTATTTGATGGGATTAAGAGGATTAAAGCTAAGAATACGAGATTAGCTGAAACAACTATAGCTAGGTAGTTGTACTGATTAGCACAAGCGTACTGAACAACTTTTCCAAGGTAAGGGATAGAGAGTTTTACTTGTCCAAGGAATTGGTTCTCGTTAACTTTATATGTGCCGTTTTTATCTTCAACAGTAGCGATGTTTTCACCGTCAATTACATCTACGCTCTTAAGAGTTGCAACAGAGCGAGTGTCTTTTGTTGTTACAACAGGGGAGCCGAGCTCAATTCCATTAAAGTCAGAGTACTTAATGAGAATTACGTGATCTTTAGTGATAGCTGGACTGAGTGAATTATTATAAACTGATGCAAAACGGAAGTTAGCAACTGCATAATTCTCATAATTTGTAGAGAAGAGATATGCGAAGAGACTGATGGCGCCAATAATCATGGATAGAATAAGGAAAATCCAAAGGAAAACTCTTACAAAAGTTCTAAATGGCGACTTTTTATATGTAGTATGATTCTTTGGAATAGAATCTTCTGAAACTTCTGGAACTGGAACAAAAGTTGGGAATGTCTGTTCTCCAAAATCATCCTCATAAACTTCTTTTGGTTCCTCTTTGATTTCAGGTTCCTTTATCTCGAATGGGTTAGCCTCTTCTTCATAAGTGTCGCTCATAGGTGCCTTATAGGAGAAAGGCTTTTCTATTTCTTCGACTTCTTCCGCTGCTACATCAGAACCTAAATATTCTCTGATTCTGTCTGAAGAGGCGAGAGAAGCAATTTCATTTTTAAGGCTTGCAACTTCTGCTTCAAGTTCTTCGATTCTAGCTGAAGAATCTTCAGAAGCTTTAATTTTCTTTGCAAAAGAAACACAGTCTTTATAAAGCTTGTCATTCTTTTCTTTTAAGAGCTCGTTTTCTTTTTGTAATGCTTCGAGTTCTTTCAAATTTTCATCCATGAATTTGTCCTCCAAAAAATGGTGAATTAAGGTTATTAATTTAACAATTATATTTTATATATTATTTATTGAATTTGCAAGGTAAATAGTCTATTATTAACAATGAATTTATGAACTTGTAAGAAAATTGGAAGTGAAGGCCGTGAAAAATACATCGCTGACAGCGCTTGGTGGAATTATCACAGCGCTTTCTATAGTCTTCATGTTCATGTCTTCTCTGATTCCATTCATGACTTATATTGTTCCTGCTTTTGCTGGGCTCTTATTGATTGTCACAGTAGAAGAAGTGGAACTTAAATGGTCGGCGTATATTTATATTGCTGTATCAGTTTTATCTATACTCGTTATTGCTGATAAAGAATCAGCTGTTATGTACGCGTTTTTCTTTGGATATTATCCTTTTGTCAGATCGTTCCTTGATAAGAGGATTAAGAATAGAGTTGTTAACAAACTCATTAAGTTTTTGATTTTTAATGTAGGCGTAGTACTTGGATACCTACTTATCATCTATGTCTTTGCCATCCCACTTGAGGAGATGGAGGAGTTTGGTAAATATACAAATCTAGTTTTGCTTGGCCTTGGAAATATCACTTTTGTTTTCTATGACATCGTTGTTTCTAATCTTTCATACATCTATGATAAGAAATGTCATAAGCAAATCGTTAAGATTTTTAAATTTTAGGAGGCATTTTCATGTATCAGAGTTTTTCAGATTTAGTGAATGATGCAAAATCCAGCGGAAAAGATTGGATTAAATCTCAAATTAAAGTTTCGGGTTTAACATTTTTACTTGTTTTAGTTGGTCTTATAGTTGCTGATGTAATCTGTGAGAATAAACTTGGAGATGGCATTATCTTTGATGTACTTATTCCATTTGTAGCTTTGTTCATAGCTATTGTGGATGCGGTACCTGTACTTGGAATCAGTGCTGTTTTACTTCCTTGGGCTGCTATTGATACTATTTTTGGTGATCCAAGACAGAAAGGCCTTGCTATTTTCCTAGTATTCATTTTTGTAATGCTTGTAAAGACTGTTGCTGAGCCTTTCATCCGCGGTAAGTCTTTAGGTGTTAGCCCGCTCGAGGAGGCTATTGCAGCTGTTGTTGGTTGGGTTATATTCCCTGGCACTATCGGAAGCGGCATTGGTCTTATAGTTGCTCCACTAATCTACACGGTTGCAAAGAAGATTTATGTTAAGACAAATCCTAACACTTTCTTTGCCAACTTTGGATATAACTATCTCGGAAAAAAAGATGGCGTTAAAAGGGAAGAAAAACAACCAGATGCTATCGATATTACAGATGATGTAGAGGATGTAAAATAATGAGTAAGCTTCTTTCTCAAATTGAGAATATTTATCCAACTCTGTCAAAGAGTCATAAAAAAATAGCCGACTTCATCTTAAACAATTATGAGAAGGCAGCATATTATACTGCAGCTAGACTTGGCTTAGAGACTGACATTTCTGAGTCAACAGTTGTAAGATTTGCTACACAGCTTGGCTTTGATGGCTATCCTGAGTTCCAGGACGCTCTTCAAGAAGACATAAAAGGAAAGCTTACTACTCTTCAGCGCATGGAGGTAGCAAGCCTAAAACTTGTTGATGAGGATGTTCTCGACAAAGTAATGAGAAACGACAGAGCCAGCATAAAAGAAACTCTCGAGAACATCTCAAGAGAAGATTTTATGGGCGCTGCGGCAGCACTTAATACTGCTGATAAGATTTATATTCTCGGTGTCAGAAGCTCTGCACCTCTTGCTAATTTCATTTACTTCTACTTGAAGATGATTTATGACAATGTTGTTCTAATCACTTCTGCTAGCTCTTCAGAGGAATTTGAGCAGATCTTTAAGATTAAAAAGAATGACATCTGCCTTGCTATAAGTTTCCCACGTTATTCAAAGCAGGTTGTAAAGACCCTTGAATACGCAAAGGAAAAAGGAGCGAAGATTATTGCTATCACTGACAGCACATCTTCTCCTATAGCTCCACTTGCAAACTACACTTTGACAGCAAAGAGTAACATGGCGTCGTTTATGGATTCGCTTGTTGCTCCACTCAGTCTCATTAATGCTCTAATTGTTGAAGCTACTATGGAGAAGCGTGATGAGGTACTTGATACTTTCTTTGAACTTGAAAGCGTTTGGGATAAGTATGATGTTTATGAAAAATCAGAGGACATAATTAATGAGTAAAATCATTGTTATTGGTGGCGGGCCTGCCGGCTGTTTGGCGGCCGCGACAGCAGCGCGAAACGGTCACGAAGTGACGTTGCTTGAGCGAAATGCTAAAATAGGCCGCAAACTGATGATTACAGGTAAGGGCCGCTGTAATGTGACAAATGCCTGCCCTGATGAAAAAGAAGTAATAGAACATGTTCCTGTGAATGGTCGCTTTCTTTTTAGCGCTTTTTCACAGTTTATGACATACGACACTATGTCTTTATTTGAGGAACTAGGAGTTCCTTTAAAGGTTGAGAGAGGAGATAGGGTATTTCCTGTTTCAGATAAATCCTGTGACATAGTTGATGCACTTTTAAAATACGTTAAGGATTCTGGTGCAAAGATTATTTTCGGCGCCAGAGTAAATAAACTTGAAGCTTTATCAGATGGTGGCTTTAAAATCGCCTGTGAGGGCGGTAAATCTTATTCGGCTGATAAAGTAATACTTGCGACAGGTGGCGCCTCATATCCTGCGACGGGCTCGACAGGTGACGGCTACGACATCTCGTCTTCGCTCGGTCACACTGTTGTGACGCCGACCCCGTCTCTAGTTCCAATTGAATCAAATGATCCTTGTTGTAAAGAGATGCAGGGTCTATCATTAAAGAACGTAGAAATTAAGATTATTGATACAAAGAGTGGAAAACCTATCTATAAAGATTTTGGAGAGATGCTCTTTACGCATTTTGGTGTATCCGGACCTATGATTTTGAGCGCAAGCTCACATATTAGAACTTTGATAGAGTCACAGTATACGCTTCTAATTGATTTGAAACCGGCTCTCTCAGAGGAGAAGCTTGATTACAGAATTAGACGTGACTTCCTTGAGAATCCTAATAAAGATTTCCAAAACTCACTAGGCGGACTCTTACCTTCGAAGATGATACCTGTTGTTGTAGAAAAAACAGGTATAGAGCCTACTAAGAAGGTGAATCAGTTAACTAAACTTGAGAGACAAGCTTTAGTTTATACATTGAAGAACTTCAGTATTACGCTTTCAAAGTTTAGACCTATTTCAGAAGCTATTATCACATCGGGTGGTATTGACACAAAAGAGATTAACCCAAAGAACATGGAATCAAAAATCATTCCTGGTCTTTTCTTTGCTGGTGAGCTCATAGATGTTGATGCTTATACCGGTGGCTTCAATTTACAAATAGCATTTTCTACAGGATCCCTTGCTGGTATGTCTGTTTGATAATACGAGGAGATTATTATGTTTAATATTGCACTTGACGGCCCAGGCGGAGCAGGAAAAAGTACTGTAGCTAAAGCTATCGCTAAAGAACTTGGATTTATTTATGTAGATACAGGCGCTCTCTATAGAGCAATAGGTCTATATTCACTTAGAAAGGCGGTCGACACTAGGGATATTAGTGGCGTTATTGGCCTTTTAGATGAAATCGATGTAAACTTCACATATGTAGATGGTGAACAGAGAGTAATGCTTAATGGAGAGGACGTATCTACTGATATTAGACTTCCAGAAGTATCTATGGCTGCATCAAACGTATCAGCTATTCCTGAAGTTCGCGCATTTCTTTTAGACCTTCAAAGAAAGATTGCTTCAGAGAAGGATTGCCTTATGGATGGCCGCGACATCGGCACTGTAATTCTTCCAAACGCACAGCTTAAAATCTTCCTTACAGCATCAGCTGAGGTTAGAGCAAAACGTCGCTATGATGAACTTTTAGCTAAGGGACAAAAAGTTGATTATGACGAAATACTTAAGGATTTAAACGAGAGAGATTATCAGGATTCACACAGAGAGATAGCACCTTTAAAACAGGCGGATGATGCTGTTTATCTTGATACATCAGATTTAACATTTGAGGAAGTAATGAAAAGAATCATTGACCTCTATGAGGAGAGAAAATAATGCACGAGCAAATAATCACTAATAAGGACAGACTCAAATTCTATAACGAAAATGAGTATAACTATAATTGGGATAAAAAACTCAATGAGAAGTCATTGATTTATAAAATCTTTTATCCACTCTCAATTCTAGTTTGTAATTTTAAATTTGATATTGAGTGGCAAGGTACTGAGAATATTCCAAAAGAGGGCGGATTTATGATGGCTGCTAACCATGTGGCTGGACTTGACCCTATTATCATTATGCGCACAACATATCATGACCATAATGCTAGGACCCTTTTCTTTATGTGCAAAGAGGAGTTCTTCCATGTTTTCTACACTAAATATCCACTTCTTCTATTTGGTGGTTTCCCAGTAAAGCGTGGTACTTCAGATAGAAAATCTCTCGATTTTTCTATAAGAATTATCAAGGAAGGCTTTGGTCTTTTGGTATTCCCAGAAGGTACTAGAAATAAAGAACGTACCAGACCTAGTTTGGATGATGCTAAGGGTGGAGTTGCTTTAATTGCGCGTGAAGCAAAAGCAGATATACTTCCAGTTTCTATCCATATTGAACCTAGAAAAGAGAAGTATAACGGTAAGGGTGGAAAACCTAAGTATATTATTCGCTACGGCGAACTAATTCCTTATGAGGATTTAGGACTTGGTGATAAGCCTAAATCAAAAGAACTTAAAGCCGCAACAAAACTTATTATGGAGAAGATTTGTGAAGGATGGGACAAGGACGTAATCGAGTAATCCTTGCAGAAAAAGCTGGCTTTTGCTTTGGCGTTGAGCGCGCTTGCAATGGCCTCTATGATTATGCTAAGGACATGACAAAAGCAGACCTGGGTAACACATATTGCCTTGGTGAATTAATTCATAACAACAGGATTAATGAAAAAATAATAGAAGGCGGAATTACCATTGAGAATGATTACAAAAAAATTCCAAATGGAGCAAATGCTGTAATCAGAGCTCATGGCGTGCCACTAGCTGTCTATGATGACTTTAGAAAGAGAAATATCAACTATCTTGATATGACTTGCCCTTTTGTTAAGAAAATCCATAAGATTGTGTCTGATGTTGAAGGTGAGAACCCTGTGATTTTGATTGCAGGTGTGCCTGATCATCCAGAAGTAATTGGCATCTGTGGACACTGTAAATATCCTTACTTCGTCTTCCAAAATTGTTCGGAACTTCAGGACATTTTGACGGATTTGTCAAAAAAAGATGAAGATTTTGATATTTTTGTCGTTTCGCAAACCACCTTCTCATTAAAAGAGTGGGAAAAGTGCATTAATATATTAAATTTATTATGTACAAATAAAGTTGTATATGATACGATATGTAAGTCTACTGAGGAAAGGCAGATTGAGGCAGATGACCTTTCCAAAAGATGTGATGCTATGGTCGTTGTTGGATCTACACATTCATCTAACACATTGAAACTTTACGATGTCTGTAAAGCAAATTGTGATAAAACTTGTCTCATCGAATCGGCTAAGGAACTTGACGAAAACTTCCTAGAAGGTTCAAGCACCATCGGTGTTACAGCGGGGGCGTCTACGCCGGTCGCTACTATAAAGGAGGTACTTGAGGCTATGTCTGAAGTAAAAACAACAATTGTAAATGATGCTGAGGATTTCGAGGCTTTACTCGAAGAGTCATTAAGCAACATGAGTACTGATCAGAAGGTGAAAGGCGTTATCGTTGGTATTACACCTACTGAAGTTCAGATTGATATAGGAAGGAAGCAAACAGGTTATATCTCATATAACGAGTGGAGTTTTGACCCAACAGCTAATCCAGCTGATGAAGCTAAAGTTGGCGACGAAATCAACGTTGTTATTATGAAGACTAATGATGTTGAGGGTACTATCATGTGCTCAAAGAAGCGTTTTGATAGTGCAAACTCTTGGGATGAGCTTGAAGCTGCTATTGAGTCAGGCGACATGCTTGAAGGCACAGTAACTGATGTCATCAAGGGCGGAATCATCGCTACAACTCAAAAGGGTGTTCGCGTATTTATTCCTGGTTCACTCACTGGTATTCCTAAGGACGCTCCAATGGACGAACTTAAGAACACTAAGGTTTCATTTAAGATTCTTGAAGTTAACA
>DCGF01000006.1:0-852 GCA_002314555.1 Ruminococcaceae bacterium UBA1785
TTCTTTGCTGTTACTATACGACCAGTAGTACCTGTCAATGTGTCGTTATAGTAATACTCAAGTCCTGAAAGACCTGTGTCGCCTGAACCGGTAAAGCCTAAAACTGAGGATGCAAAGCTACCGTATGGGTAGTAACGTTTTACGTCTTCTTCAGTACCGATAATCTGGTAGTAACCTTTATGCTCACTTCTGAACTTAATTACTGCCTCTTTATCCTCATACTCAACCTGAGATTTAATAAGCACATAGGCATAGTCTTTTTTGTTACACTTTGCAAGTACCTCGTCGTAATCGAGGTCCAAAATTGCAGCAAGTTCTGTAGCTATGTTCTGTCTAGTTTCGTCGTCGCTCATCTTTGATGGATTAACCCAAATCTTCCAAGCATCAGCTGACTGAGCGATAACATTCATATTGGCGTCATAGATTGTGCCGCGTAAAGCAGAGACCGTAGTATCTGAGAGTTGCTGTGATTCAGCTTTCTGTTTATACTTCTCTCCATTTATGATTCCTACGTTAACAAGACCGAAGGCACCTGCTCCAAATCCTAAGAAGCAAGTGATGAATAAAGCTATAATAGCTCTCTTTCTTAACTTGTTTTTCTGCTGTTTAGACACGTCTAAAACTCCTTTTTCTTACCCTTAATATACGACTATGAGAGTTAAGGAATTAATCCCTAACTCTCATCTTTTTTGTTATTTAGAAGACCATTTTTATAGTTTCCCAAAGTGATCTCTGTATCTTTCCGCCACTTTGGGTGATGGCGTCACCGCCGGAAAGATCTATGTAGGAAACCTGATAGTTTTCTACTTTAACCATTCCCAGCACGTTTTGTGCATAGTCGTCGACTTTATC
>DCGF01000006.1:926-1441 GCA_002314555.1 Ruminococcaceae bacterium UBA1785
ATCTGTGAGTTTATGTCGTTGAGCTGTCTGTCGAGTTCGTCAACCTGAACCTGGCTATAGATTTGAAGAGCAAGTAGGAAGAAGAAAATGCCACAGACGATAAGTGCCTTTGTAGCTTTCTTAGTACTTCTAAACTCCTCAGCCCTGAGCTGCTTCTTAGTTTTAGTAACTACTTGAGGCATCGGTGCTGTGCGAGGTCTAGTATTTGGAATGTTCTTCCTCTTTGGAGCAGCGGAACTTTGCATACGCATATCTACTGCTTCTGTTCTGTTGTAAGCCAAAGATTCCACCGTCCCTTCTATATGATGTAATTAATCTTTTAATTTAATAACCGAGCGAAGCTTTGCCGATCTAGCTCTCTGATTTTCATCAAGTTCAGAGTCAGAAGCTTCCTTAAATTTAAATTGGAGTTTACCGCGCGGTGTCTTTCCGCAGACACAGACCGGAAATTCAGGTGGGCATGTGCAGCCCTCACAGAATTTTTGGAACTCCTGCTTCACTGTCCTGTCCTCTAA
>DCGF01000006.1:1521-4770 GCA_002314555.1 Ruminococcaceae bacterium UBA1785
TCCAAGGAACCGGAGAGTTTTTCGAGTTCTCCGTTAACTTCGATACGAAGTGCCTGAAATGTTCTACGTGCTGGATGGCCGTTCCTACGTGCTTTAGCTGGCATTGAGTTGCTGACTATTTCGGCCAATTGAAGAGTTGTAGTGATAGGTGTAAAGTCACGAGCCTTTACAATATTCCTAGCTATGCTGCTAGCATAGCGCTCTTCGCCGTAGGTACGTATGATTCTCGTAAGTTCGGCCTCCGATAATGTGTTACACAAATCGGCGGCTGTCGCTCCGCTTTGACTCATTCGCATGTCAAGCGGAGCATCATTGTGGAAAGAAAATCCACGCTCGGCCGTATCAAGTTGGTGGGAGCTGACGCCTAAATCGGCGAGTATGCCGTCCACCGAAGTTATATCAAGTGATGTGAGTATGCTTTTAATGTTGCAATAGTTGTCATGAACTATCGTTACGCGGGCGTCGGAGCCAAAACGCTCGGTGAGAGTTTTAATGGCGTCCGGATCACGGTCGATACAGATAAGTCGACCGTCAGGGCCCAATCTTTCAAGAATTCCACTCGAGTGTCCGCCGCCGCCCGCTGTAGCATCTACATAGATGCCAGAGCTTTTAACATTTAGAGAAGAGATAGTCTCCTCATATAGGACGGGAACATGTGAAAATGAAATGCTCATTAGAAGATAACCTCAATATCAAGGTCGTCTGCATCACGAGTCTTATATGTATCACGCTCGTAAGTTGCAGAATCCCAAACTTCAAACTTATTACCAGAACCGGCAATAACGATGTCTTTTTCGAGATGTGCATATTCTATAAGCTCAGCCTTTATCGTAAAACGGCCCTGCTTATCAAGTTCAACTATGTCAGCGTTACCAAAGAAGTTTCTCTTATAACGTCTGTACTCAGCAGTACCTGGGAGTGCTTTAACCTGAGCAGCTACTTTCTCCCACTCCTCCTGAGAATAGATGTAGAGACATTCATCAGGAGCCTTACAGACAACAAAAGTGCCCCCTAGGTACTCTCTGTACTTAGAAGGTATGAATATTCTATTTTTGGCGTCTAAGCTGTGATTATAAACACCAAGAAAATCCATTTTACGTTCCCTTTCTTTTGCTCCACTTTCCACCATTTTTGTGGAAAATTGCTCCACTTATAACCACAGTATAATACTATATATCCCCAATTGCAAGAAAATTTTTACCGTTTTTTAAGGTTTTTTGCACTTTTTAACCGTTTTGTAACCAGATGCAAAAATAATGAACGAATTCAGTTTGTTAAGATGTTGTCAAAGGTTTTTTCGATTTTTGGTTGAATTGTATAAATATGAATGTTAGAATGTGTTCATTCTCTCTAACACGTTTTTAATACAAATGTTTTATAAGAGAAGAAAAAAGACATTAATTTGGGGGATTAATTTATGGCTAAGTTTTTATTCCTCGTACCTGTAGCAGGTGTTCTTGCTCTCCTCTTTGCTGCATTCCTTGCACTCAGAGTTAGTAAGGCAGACGCAGGTAACGACAGAATGAAGGAAATCGCTGGTAGCATCCACGAAGGTGCACTTGCTTTCCTCACAGCAGAGTACAAAATTCTTGTAGTTTTCGTAGCAGTACTCTTCCTCATCATCGGCATCGGCCTTAAGAGCTGGGTTATGGCTATCTGCTTCGTAGCAGGTGCTCTCTTCTCAGTACTCGCTGGTTTCGCTGGTATGACAGTTGCTACTAAAGCTAACGTTCGTACAGCTAACGCTGCAAAGACAAGCGGCATGAACAAAGCTCTCTCTATCGCTTTCTCAGGCGGTGCAGTAATGGGTATGTCAGTTGTAGGCCTCGGCCTTCTTGGTGTTGGTCTTATCTACCTCATCACTAATGACACTAACGTACTCTTCGGCTTCTCACTTGGTGCTTCATCTATCGCTCTCTTCGCTCGTGTTGGTGGCGGTATCTACACTAAGGCTGCTGACGTAGGCGCTGACCTCGTTGGTAAAGTTGAGAACAACATCCCAGAGGATGACCCTCGTAACCCTGCAGTTATCGCTGATAACGTAGGTGATAACGTTGGTGACGTTGCTGGTATGGGTGCTGACCTCTATGAATCATATGTTGGTTCTGTAGTTTCAGCAGTTACACTCGGTGCTCTTCTCACAGAAAACAGCACAGTAGTTGAAAACTTTGAGGATGCTGGTATCCTCTTCCCATTCTTCCTTGCAGCACTCGGTATTGTTGCATCAATCATCTCTACTTTCTTTGTAAAGGGTAAAGATGGTTCTAACCCTCATACAGCACTTAAGATTGCTCAGTGGGTTTCATCAGTTCTCGTAATCATCGCAGCATATGTTCTTACTAAGCTTTGCTTCGTTGGTCTCGGTGCTTTCATCGCTATCGTTGCTGGTCTTATCGTAGGCCTTCTTATCGGTACAGTTACAGAGATGTACACATCTGATTCTTATAAGTCAGTAAAGAAGATTGCTGATCAGTCACAGACAGGTCCAGCTACAACTATCATCTCTGGTCTTTCAGTAGGTATGCTCTCAACAGCTATTCCTATCGTTTTAATCGCAGTTGGCATTCTCCTTGCTTTCAAGTTCGCTGGCCTTTATGGTATCGCTCTTGCAGCAGTAGGTATGCTTTCAACAACAGGTATCACAGTTGCAGTTGACGCTTACGGCCCAATCGCAGATAACGCTGGTGGTATCGCAGAGATGTCTGGTCTTGATGAATCAGTTCGTGAGATCACAGATAAGCTCGACTCAGTTGGTAACACAACAGCAGCTGTTGGTAAGGGATTTGCAATCGGTTCTGCAGCTCTTACAGCACTTGCTCTTTTCTCAACATACACAGAGTCAATCTCAGCAGTAACAGGTAAGGCTCTCGCTATCGACGTAACAGACGCTATGGTTGTTATCGGTCTCTTCATCGGTGGTATGCTTCCCTTCTTATTCTCTGCAATCACCATGGAAGCTGTTTCTAAGGCAGCTCATCAGATGATTGAAGAAGTACGTCGTCAGTTCCGTGAGATTCCAGGTTTGTTGGAAGGTACTGGCCGTGCTGATTACAGCAAATGCGTAGAAATTTCTACTGCAGCAGCATTGCATGAAATGGTTGTTCCCGGTGTTATGGCTATTGTTGCTCCTATTCTGATGGGCTTTTTGTTCGGTACTGAAGCTTTGGGCGGTATGATCGGCGGAGCTTTGGCATCCGGTGTATTGGTAGCAATTCTTATGGCTAATGCCGGTGGTGCATGGGATAACGC
>DCGF01000084.1:0-304 GCA_002314555.1 Ruminococcaceae bacterium UBA1785
ATATTTTGTGTCGTGTCCTGGGTTTATATAAACTTTAACCATAAATAAAATCACTCCTTTATACTAATTCGATAATAGGTTCCGCTTTACCATCTTTGCCGTTATTCAACTTTATTGAAGTAAATGGTCTAGCGTACTCATTCATATCTAATACAATAATAGTATCAGTGCTAATACTGTTTTCTTTGCAAAAATTTACTAAGTCCTGAACTGATAAAACATTTATATCTTCCATAAAATAATCACTCCTTTGAAATTTTCCCCCTGCCAAGATAGCCAATCAAACCGCTGGCTATGTTTACGG
>DCGF01000084.1:351-5291 GCA_002314555.1 Ruminococcaceae bacterium UBA1785
TGGAGAGGAATAGGGCTGCAACGAGCCCCGTTCCAACAATTCCTTCTATGTGTATACTTTTTAAAAAATCATCAAACTTCATGGCAACCTCGCTTTTTATACCACTCGTTAAGTATTGATGTATCACTATGTAATCCTTTTATTTTTTCTAAGGCATCGTGACCATCGCCGTTGTAGCCTAGCTCTGTGTATATAGTGCCTATTTCAATAAGGTTTTGTTTTACATTTGCAGGAATAGCACCAAGTCTAGAGAAGAACTCACAGCTCTGCATTAAGCGGTCACGTGCCATTGCTATCTGAAGCTTTTCAACTAACTCTGCACGTTTGCGTTTTTCTGCCTCTGCTTTTTCGTTTTCTTCGCGCCAGTGTTTGATATAACGATAAAGAAAAACGCCCAGTGGCAAAATAACGATATTACTGAAATTTAACAATAATGAAAGTTTCTGGTAATCATCCATATTATCACGCCTTTCTCACATATATTTAAATTAAATACAATCATAGGCACCACCACCTAAAATAAAAATGGCGCATACCATTTCTGATATACGCCTTCTATATTAATTTCCTAAGAACTGCAATACACCGCCCTGAGCTTCTTTTAACTTCTGCTTGCTCATGCCGCTAGTCAGTCGCTCGGTGCGGTCCATCTTTTTCTTTTCACGTTCTGCCTGCACACGCTTAGGGCTAATGCCTAATTCTTTTAACCTCATGCCGTTTTTGCCGGATGGATTTTCGATATAAGCGTCGATAGCTTCCTGTTCTTTCTGCTGTTTCTTTTTGTTGTTGCGCTTCATGATACGCTCCACATCAGCTACATTACTTTCCTCTACGGAACGGAAGCCAGCTGCACGAAGAATACGACTCCATGCGTCTTCATACCTTGTCATTGTCCTGCCGCGCTTGCCAGTAGATGAGCCTGCAACAGCTGTCATTATGTTGTAGATGCCGGGGGATAAATCTCTGATAGCATTTGCACCATTGCCATAGGAAGGTTCAGCTATAAATTTCATAGTATCTCCTACCAAACCGCTAATCTTGTTAGGCATAGCACCTAATAAGTCCGTAGGCTTTGTTGGGATTACATCACTCAGACCAGCACGAGAAGAAACATCAACACAAAATACAGTAGAACCGCCATACATAAGCATGTTTGCAAGGAGTTCACCTTCCTTGCTGTCACCTGCTAATTCCATGATAGACTCCTGTACATAGTCTTTAGGGTAAAAACCAGTACGCTCGCCAATCTGCTCATCAGGCCAATCGAGGAATGGTAATCCTAAAAGACCACATGTCAAGAAATACATTGTCCAGAACATTGCTTTCTGCTTATTGTTAGTAGTACCTTTATCAAGATATGGAAGCATATCTGCAATTACTTCCATTTCCTTAATAGGGTACTTTTTGAACTGGAAGATAATCTGAGAAATGATACTGCCTCTGCGGAAAATGTTAGGTGCGTCAGCTACACCATAGTCGAAATTAGACTTGCGGTTTACCTCCTTAGCAAACCTGATTGCCTCAGCATGATTCTTGCCGTCAGCTCTTGCCTTGTTATATGCGGCTATTACTGTACCCCTGCGGATAAATGATTCTGTGGTTTTAAAGAGAATCATACCCTTATTGCCGACATAATCAGCCGCATTTTTCACGCTGGAAAGAGCGTTGCCTAAGCTGATTTCTCCAGAGCGATTAATATCATAACCACTGCCGCTATCAAGGCCAATGTTATTCAGCACGCCTGTCTCGGCAAGAATACGCATATCCTTGCGGTTGTAAACACCTTTTCTAGCACCTGCTTTCAGTATATTGCCGATAGCGGAAACATCACCGATGTAAGCCGCCGCATTCATTATCTGTGAAAGATTTAATAATGCAGAAGATACATTGAGACAACCTAATGTCATGTAACTTATAGGGTTTAATACTGCGCTTGAAGCTCTTAATGCAGCTCTTTCACCAAAGGAACTAACTATATTCTTGCGCCACCAGCTCTGATGATTAAGAAAATCATTCAATGTTTTCTCAATATCGGAAGGGTTGCCATTAATATCATTGATATAATCTTTGATATACTTAGCAATGTCGTTATATTCCTTATCGAAAGCACCGAAGGTACGCTCAAACATGTTGATTGCATCCGGCTTAAACAATGATTCCATGGCTGAATAACGGCAGGCCATGTTTGCATAATGCCTTAGTACCCAGTCCATGTTTTTCTCATAGTTCTCTACTCCGGTGCGGTGCATGAGATTCCCAAAAAATCTATGGCGGCTCTTTACTTTAATACTGTTGCCTGCAATTTCCTTAGCTTCCTTGTAGGTTATCTCATTTGCAGCAGCGATATTTCTAAACATCTGCTCCATTTCATTAATGCCCATGATAACAGCAGAACGTTTCTCAAAGCTCATTCCCTTTGTTTCGCCTTCCTGCTCCTCTGAACCTGGAGCAATCGAATCAAAGTTAAATGCCTTCGGCTGAATAATAATTTTCTGCTCGCCTTCAAGTGTGTCAGGATTGTTCTTCAACCATTCCTCAGCTACCTGTACAGCTTCATCTTCAGTACGGCCACTGCCTAAAGTAGCAATAGTAATTACCTTTCCGTTATTATCAACTCCTTTGATTCTTACCATATACTCATGGAAGAAATGAGGGATATAACCTTCCAGCTTATTTACTGGAGGAATATCATCGCAATACCTTATCTCAAAGGTATCAGTGTCATTAATGGTATCAATATCAAGGTCAGCAACTTTAACCGACTTTTTGCGGCCGGCACCGTCTACTAACCACGCCTTTGTAATTTGGGTATTAGAATCAGACAACATAACCTTTAATGCTTCTCCACTAACATCCTTTTCACGTTTCTCCCAGAGTTCCCTGCACTTATAGTCCCAACGGCTAGTACCTTTCCAAATGACATCATAGTTACCGTCACTATTCTTTACAGCTTTAGTAATCTTGACGAATTTGTTAGCTCTCTGCAAACGGTTATACATCCTAACACTCATGCCGTTATACTTGTACACATGGACATGACGTTTAGCCTTGTCTACCATAATGTAGAGACTTTCCATAATACCACGAACCTTTTTATAGGCTTTGTAGATATTGTCATTGTAACCCATATCCCTAAGTTCGTCAGCAGTATATTCGTGGCTATCCATATCACCAGTAACCAAAACATGGAATAAATCTTCCTTGTCTTTAGCGGTTTTCAGAATACTGTCCTTGCTAACATTCAGCACATTGTCTAATTTGCGGTTAAATCTGCTTCTTGTACGGACAACTTCCTCGGTGGCTCTAGAACCCATCTCAAAGAATGGTCTGAATACAGGTATCTTCTCGGCTATTCTGCCAGGGGAACCTACCCATTTCTGGAGCGGATTAATATAGTCAGCATCATTGCCGTTATCAGCAACGATAATTCGTGAGTCATGATTTTTCTTCAAGCCCAACTTTTTAGCTAATGCATTAACAGCTCTGCCTAAGATACCCTGCTCCTGTTGCTGGATAGCTTCGTCAGTGTTTGCATTAGAAAAACCGTCCTGATTATCAGAACGGCTTACAGAGTAATGCTTTTTGCCATATTCATTTTCATAATTAGCTTCAAATTCTTCTAACTGATTAACGTAATGTTCATTTGCTGGAATTGCTTTGATATTATCACTTACGCGGAAACCTGAGATTGCAAATTCAAAGTTGCTAGTTCTTCTGCCTGCTTTAGAGTTAAGTCCGTCCCTAATTCCTTGAAGATTTCTAATATCTTCTCTGCGCTGGTAACTTGTAGAAGTTGTCTGCTCAACTCTATCGCGTGCCGCTTTGACATGTTTGTCATTTTCAAACACCTCCAAACCAATTCTAGCAGATACAGCCATGTAGTCATTTACCAATGAAGTCTTATTGAAACGATATATATCACAGCGTTTTCTAATACCTGGGATTCTATTGCGAATATCATCAATATCGTTATGCGTATGAGCTCTTGCAAGTTGCGCTTTTACATCATCTTTAATTGCGCCACTTACTTCATCAATACAACGCCTCATATCTTCATCGCTATAACCCACGCTATCCCAATAATCCTTAGTTACATTATCAAACTTTTCAAGAAAAACGTCAATAGGACTATTAGCCTGTTGAGAACCTCTCTCCCATACTTTTCCGCTTTCAATATCCTTAAAAATGTCATGCACAGTATCACTGCCCAACAAAGCGCGTCTCATGCGGTCAATTACAGCTTCTATCTTTTCAAGAGCCATTTTCCATTTGCCTTTGATTTCACGCCTCTTAAGTTTCCAATCACGATACTTATCTGCAGCATATTCCTCAACAGTTTTACCCGTTGCTTTTGCCTTGTCTTTAAACGCTATGTTGATAGCCTGCTTTTCTTTTTCGGTAAGTGCCATATCGTATGCAATGTGGAATACCTCGTGAAAAGCCGTACCATCTTCACCGTTTTGGGCTAATTCAACAAAAGCCTGTTTTGCCTTGGTGAGTGTATAACCATTAACAGTAATATCTACATCATTAGCTATACCATGGTCAGTGCGAGCTTCGGCGTGTTCGTCAGTTTCGGCAATAGACGGGCTGAGTTTGAACTTTACCTCTATGTCATTAGGAAGTTTTAAAACGACACTGTCAGCCCTGTCAGATATAGTTTTTGCGTTTGGAAACGCCTCTGCAATATCATTCTTTAAAACGTCTAGACCTAATGCTCGTGTCCTTGATGTTCCCTCATGTATTGAATACTTAACGCCCTTGTCCTGCAACATCTGCTTAACCTTCTCAATAAAGGTATCACGTTTCTGCTCGTTAGCTTCCTTGCTATTCTGCTTGGTGAAGAAGAAACGCTTAGCAAATCTGTTATAAGAACCTCCATAACTCTTAGCAATAGAAGTTATCACTCCCCAATGCTCTTTTAAGTCAGGCAGGAGCTT
>DCGF01000084.1:5309-6631 GCA_002314555.1 Ruminococcaceae bacterium UBA1785
CTGCCGCAACAATCTGCTCGCCTGTCTTGGTATGGGTAAAGTCGGAAGTATCAAAGAGATTGTCATCATTGACATTTTCAACTTGTTCCGATTTGGAAATAGTTGAAGTATCTTCTTTAGGCATACCGCCAACAATAACATGCTCGTCGAAATATTCTCGGTCGGTTTTCTGTTTTGCTCGTTCCTGACTTGCCTTGATTGCTCGTTCAAGTCCTTCATTGGCCTGTTTTACGATAGAGTCATCATCTTCATCAGAAACATCGTCTTTCTGCTTTTGTCCTCCTTCCATTAATGTCTTTTCTATTTCTCTATTAACCTCTGTCAGTCTTGCCTGCAAAGTTTTCAGTTTTTCAGCGTAAGGATTTTCACGCCTTATTACTTCATGAGCACTCTTTAACTGGCTTTCTTTTTCTTCGGCCTGCTTTTCTACATAATTCAAAGAACTGTCCGGAGCCTTGCGGAGTCTGTTTTCAATGCCCTGCACTGAGGCAGTATCTACCGCATAAGAGAAATGGTTGACTAACTGGAGCCTTACACCGCTTTCAGCCTCAACACCATCGACACTGTAACCAGCTTCGGTTTTCATAGCTTTCAAATCGAAGCCACCGATTTCACCGATTTTAGTGGATGCCTTAGCAGTAAAACCTTTGAGTATATTCTTTAATGCAGTCTCAGCCTTGCTACGTTCAGTATATACGGTATCGCCTATCTTCATGGTAAAGGCTTCACCCTTAGTATCTGTACGTTCTGCTATGTCAGCCTTGATTTTCTCGGCAGTTTTCTTGAGCTGCTCAATCTCTGCAGGTAATGTCTCTATGTCTCGCTCAGCGTCACGCTGTTTCTTCTTGAATGAAGTCTGAGCATGAGCATACTTAGTAACTTCATTGTTAAGGCTCAACTGTTCCTTGATAAGTGGATTTCCAGTTGCCGCACCTTCTACCTCAGCGTAAGAAAGTGTAACAAGGTCGGCATCCTCTACTACTCGCATAGTAGAATCACCGCTCATAGCCTGAGCAATAATAGCCGCCTTGTTTTTCAGTTTCTCCCACATATTAGCGTCAAAGGAATCTTGAACAACGTAATTGAATATTTCAACTTCTTCGTTCTGATTTCCCTGTCTGAGAATACGGCCTTCACGCTGTTCAATATCTCGCGGTCTCCACGGTGCGTCGAGATGATGTAAGGCTACAAGGTGGTGCTGGCAGTTAGTGCCTGCACCCATCTTGCTGGTAGAGCCGATGAGAATACGAAGCTCACCGGAATCAACCTTCTGGAATAATTCTGCCTGTTCAGCCTTATTCTTTGCATCATGGACAAATGCT
>DCGF01000061.1:0-131 GCA_002314555.1 Ruminococcaceae bacterium UBA1785
AGGTACACCTGATGAGGTATTTGGTGATACAAGAAACGACAGAACAAAGCAGTTCCTTTCAAACTACAATAGATAATGGATTTAGATTATAGAATTTGTGACCCAAGTGGCAACATAACTATACTTGTCAC
>DCGF01000061.1:239-3048 GCA_002314555.1 Ruminococcaceae bacterium UBA1785
ATGGCAGGCGGGGAGTTCTGTGGCAATGCCACACTTTCCACGGCGGCGCTCTATAAAGAGAGTCACGCGGATAAAGACACCGTACGCGTTAAAGTGTCCGGTGCCAAAGATGTTATCAGCGTCTCTATTCGCGCCGACGACGGCATCTACACTGCTGCAGCAGACATGCCCCTTCCAGACACCTACTGTGAAAAGACCATGTCTTTTAAGGGTAAGGAATATAAAACATTCCTTGTAAAGTTTGATACTATGACTCATCTTGTTATGATTGATAAGCTTGATGAAGATGACATAGAACCTGCTATAAAGGAATGGTATAAGGAGCTTCCTTGTTCCGCCCTTGGCATTATGACATATGATGAGGATGCCTCGGTACTTACCCCAGCAGTACTCTCAAACGGTGGTGAATTCTTCTGCTATGAGAGTTCCTGTGCGAGTGGCACAACCGCTCTCGGCATCTATCTCTTAGAAAGAGATCAAAAACCACTTGAAAAAGATATATCTGAGCCAGGTGGTGTGTTAAAAATAAAAGCAGCTCCAAAGAGTAAAGTTAATCTCACCGGAGCTGTAAGGCTTATAAAATAATCTAGGAGTAGTACTTTGAGACATAAGACGGCTATAATTCTTACATTTATAGTTCTTCTATTCTGCTCATGCGGAATGGAGTCAAATCCTACTCTCCTTGAGAAACCTACATTTGAATATGTGCCAGAAACTACAGAAGCGCCACCTCGAAAGGACATCGTTATGACCTTTACGGGTGACGTTTCTTTTGCTGATAACTGGCACATAATGAAATACTGTAAGACAAATAATGTGACACCAGTTGATTTGATTTCAGATGAACTTAAAACTGAGATTAAGAATGCAAACATATCTCATATGAATAATGAGTTTTGTTTCTCTACTAGGGGTACTGCCATAGAGAAGCAGTATAACTTTAAGGCTAACCCTGAAAATGTTAAGTATTACACTGAACTTGGTGTAGACTTTGTAACGCTTGCAAATAACCATTGCTACGACTACGGTGAAGATGCATTCCTTGATACACTTGATACTTTAAAGAATGCAGATATAAAGTATGTTGGAGCGGGCAAAGACATAAAAGAAGCTATGTCTCCAATCTATTATGAATTAGAAGGTAAGACTATAGCCTTTGTCGCAGCAAATAGGTCTGAAAAGAATATAGTGACTCCAGAAGCTACAGATGACACTCCGGGTGTTCTCCGCTGCTATGACACTGCTAAATTCATAGAGGTTATAAAGGAAGCAGATAAGAATGCAGACTTTGTTGTCGCACTCGTTCACTGGGGCACAGAGGACTCCCATAAACTTGAGAATGTACAAAAGGAGACTGCAAAACTCTACATCGATTCAGGTGCAGACTTAATAGTGGGAGGCCACGCTCACTGCCTTCAGGGTGTCGAATATTATAACGGTGTTCCAATCATTTATAATCTTGGTAACTTCCTCTTTAGCAAAACTACAGTCGACACAGCTCTCCTAAAAGTCACTCTAACGTCTGAAGATAAACTCACTCTTCAGCTTATCCCTGCCAAACAAAAGGACTGTCATGTAACCTATGTCGGTGGCACAGAAGACGGAAAACGAATCCTCAAAGACATAGAGAGCTACTCCACTAACGTAAAAATTGATGAAGAGGGTTTCATTACGGATAATAGTAGTGTATAATTTTTTTGTAATATTTAGTTGGAGGTTCATAATATGAAATGTGCAATTTACGGTGCTGGTTCACTTGGCACTATCCTTGGTGCTTATATCACAAAAGCTGGCATTGACATTGAACTTGTAAACAGAAATAAGGCTCACACAGAAGCTTTAAAGACAAAGGGTGCGACTATTACAGGTACAGTTAATTTCACAACACCTGTTAATGCTAAGTTCCCTGATGAAATGGAAGGCCCATACGACTGCATCTTCCTCATGACAAAGCAGCTTTTAAATGTTGAAGTTGTAAACTTCTTAAAGCCAATGCTCTCTGAAAAAGGTGTAATCGTAACACTTCAAAATGGTATTCCTGAGCCAGGTATCGCTGAGATTATCGGTTCTGATCATACAATCGGTTGCGTAGTCGAATGGGGTGCAACACTTAAAGAGCCAGGTGTTTCTGAACTTACATCAGACCCTGAAGGTCTCTCATTCCATATGGGTAAGATGGACGGCATCACAGATGAGCAGTTCAACCTCGCTAAAGACCTCCTTGAAAAGATGTGCGTAGTTGAGGTTGAGGATAACCTTATCGGAGCTCGTTGGTCAAAGCTTCTTATTAACGCAACTTTCTCAGGTCTCGGTACTGTTGTTGGCGGCACCTTCGGTGACGTTACCGAGAACAAGGACGGCCAGAAAGTTGCCATCCGTTGTATGAACGAATGTATCAACGTAGGTCGTGCAGCAGGCGCTACATTCGCTCCTGTTCAGGGCAAGGACATCACAAAGCTCTTCTACTATAAGACACCTATTAAGAGAGCTTTTGGTATCTTCCTTCTTCCTATAGCTATGAAGAAGCACAGACTCCTCGTTCCTTCAATGCTCCAGGATTTAAGAAACGGTAAGCCTTGCGAAATCGATGCTATTAACGGCGTTGTTTGCGAGTGGGGTAGAAAATGTGGTATCCCTACACCTGTTAATGATAAAATCGTTGAGGTTATCAAAAAAGAGCAGGCAGGAGAGCTTCCACTCGACCCTTCAAACATCCGTCTCTTCGATGACATAGTTAAGAACGTTAAATAACTTTAAATAACTTTAAATAACTTTAATTTAACTATTAATCAACTTATATGAATGTAAA
>DCGF01000002.1:0-11768 GCA_002314555.1 Ruminococcaceae bacterium UBA1785
TGCTCGGTTCAGGTACTGAGGCTTGCATGTGCGCAGAGCGTGTTGCACGTCTTGCTACAGGCCACAAGAACATCATGAAGATGGGCGGCGCTTATCACGGTTGGTCAGATATGATCGCTTGGGATATGCGTGTTCCAGGAACAATGAACCTTCAGTCAAAGGGTATCCCAATGTACGCATTCAAGCATACACAGGGCTTCTTCCCTGGCGACCTTGAAGACCTTGAGAGAAAGCTTAAGATCAACGAACTCAACGGCGGTACAGCTGGTGTGTTCATCGAGCCAATCGGCCCAGAGTCAGCTACTCGTCCTGTTACTAAGGAATTCGTTAAGGGCGTTGAGGCTCTCTGCCATAAGTACGGCGCACTCCTTATCTGTGATGAGGTTGTTTCAGGTTTCCGTATTGGTACATCAGGTGCTCAGGGTTACTACGGCATCGACCCAGACCTTACAATCTTTGGTAAGATCATCGCTGGTGGTTACCCAGGCGCAGGCGGAATCGGCGGTCATAAGGACGTAATGAAGCACTTAGGCGCTGGCCTTGATGCATCAGGTAAGAAGATTAAGAAGGCTATGTGCGGTGGTACAATGGCAGCTACTCCTATCTCTTGCGTTGCTGGTTATACAGCTATCTGCGAAATCGAGAGAAGAAATGCTTGTGAAGTTGCTGGTAAGATGGGTGACCGTCTCACAAAGGGTATCCAGGAGAGCATTAAGAAGTACAACCTTCCATTCGTAGCATTCAACGTAGGTTCTGTTTGTCACCTCGACACAGTAGGTACAATGCAGTTCGCTATCGACCTTAAGAAGGCTTGGGAAATCCCTGGTATCCTTGATCAGACAGGTATCCGTCAGGTTGAGATGCAGAACATGGGTGCTGCATACATGGCTGAAGGCCTTGTAACACTCGCTGGTTCACGTCTCTACACATCAGCTGCTTATGATGAGAAGATGATTGATGACTGTATCGCACGTTTCGATAAGGTTCTTTCACAGTGTGAACTTATCCCAACAGCTAAGAAGAAATAAGAGGTAAACCCATGGCATATGAAATTAATGAAGCTAGAGCACTTGTCGTTGAAGCAGGTAAAAAACTTGTTGAGACCGGTCTCATAGCTAGAACTTGGGGAAATGTCTCAGCACGTATTTCAGACACACAGTTTGTTATCACTCCTAGTGGACGTGCATATGAGACACTTGAACCTAAAGATCTTGTTGTAGTTAACATCGCTGACTGCGAATACGAAGGTGACATTAAACCTTCTTCAGAGAAAGGTATCCACGCTGATGCTTATCGTCTTCGTCCAGATGTTGACTTCGTAATCCACACACATCAGGTTAACGCATCTGCTCTCTCTCCTATCGGACGTGAGATTATGGGCGTTCCTGTAGCAGATTATGGAATGCCTTCAACTGACGGTCTTCGCAAGGCTGTTGCTAAAGTTGTCGAGGCAAACCCAGATAACAAAGCTATCATCATGAAGCACCACGGTGCTCTTTGCCTCGGCGCTAACTACGACGAAGCATTCAAAGTTGCAGAAGACCTTGAAAAGATCTGTGGCAAAGAACTCTCAAGAGTTGCTAAGTTCACAGAGAACTTAAACGGTGCAAAGCTCCTTTATAAAGCTTTCGAAGCTCGTTTCGCCACACCTTGTGGAGCACTCGAAGACCTCGGTAAGAGTAGAAGATACTCAGACAGCACTTTCGAGTTCACTACAAAAAAGGGCAAAGTATATATCTGTAACGTAGAATCAGGCTGTGCATATGAAGGCATCGCTCCTCGTGCTGCCGCTATCCACGCTGCTATTTATAAGAACTCAGACGTTAAGTTTATCGACCAGTACGCTGAGAAGGACGTTCTCGCCCTCTCTAAAGCTGGTAAGAATATGATTCCACACCTTGACGACTTTGCTCAGATTGCTGGTATCGATGTTAAGTGTAAGAACTGGGCTAACACAAGCTACAGAACTGACGCTAAAGAAATCGGTAAAGCTGCAAAGGGCCGCAACGCTGTACTCGTTAAGGGTCAGGGCGCTCTCTGCATGGGCAACTCCCTCTTTGACCTTGAAGGTGTAAAGAAGGTACTTGAAAAAGAGTGTAAGGCTGAGATGTACTGTAAGCTCACAGTATCAGAGTCTCCACTCCCTATCGCTGACCGTGCTATCATGAGAGTTATCTACACTCTTAAATATTCAAAGCAGGCATAATAGAAATAATAAAACCCCGTTGGTAAACCAACGGGGTTTTTTTATGCCAAATTAATAATCAAGGCCCTTCTCATCAAAGAGGAATGCAGCCTCGAGAAGTGTGTTAACACCGGCAGCGATAGTTCTCTTATCGAGGTTATCTGCTGTGTCAAGACGTGTGTGATAGTAACGTGCTGGAGTTGGGTCCATAGCAGCGAGGCAGCAAGCCTTCATACCGCCCTGAGCGAGTGCTGCGGCGTCAGATGAGCCGAAGAATACGTTAGCGTAAGGAAGGTCAAGGCCTGCAAGGTGAGATGCTTCCTTTACAAGTCCAGCAGTTTTAGCGTCGAGCTTAACTGTGCCAGACATATCCTTGTTATAAATACCCATATCGTCGAAGTCACGGAGTGTATCTGTGCAGATGCAGATGGTTTCAACACCTGAATCTGCGAATTCTTTCGCATGTCTCTTTGCAAAGTCCTTTGCACCACGAAGACCAGCTTCCTCTGAAGACATAGAGATAGAAACAACCTCTGTGTTCTCAAAACGGATGTCGTTATCGTTAAGGAACTGCATAACTGCCATAGATGCGAATACGCCTGAGAGGTTATCATTAGCACCGTCTACGCAGATGCTCCAGTTCATGAAGAATATGATAAGAATCATAGCTGGGATTGTGATGATAGCGAAGATTCTACCGATAATAAGGAACCAAGTAGTAAAGAGTCCACATGCTGCGAGGATTACGATAATAAGATCAACTACAAGGCAAACAATACCGATGGCGATGATAGTAGTTAAAAGACGACCGCCACCGAGATATGTATATCTCCACTCCCAAGCAGAGTCAACGTGACCTGAGAAGATTATTCTTCTCTTTGTTTCACCTTTTGCTTTTCTTGTACAAATAACGTTCTTTGCTTCTCTTTCTGGGAAGAGTGGGTCGAGGAACTCTTTATAGAATAAGAATTCACCAAGGATACAAGCAACAGAGATAACTGTTAAGATAAGGGATACGATTACAAGTCCCTTAATAGGTGCTATAAAGAAATAAATTATAAGAAGAAGTGCAGTGATGAGCATGCAGATACCGTCGATAAGTACCCAGCCCATAAATGCCTTTGGATGAAGTTTAAACTCCTCTGTTCTTACTTCATCAGCCACTGGAGTCATATGTTCAATAACATAGTTCTGAGCCTTATGCTCCTGAGGGTAGCCTGATGGACGTCCGCCACCAGCAACCTCTATAGTTTTAGCGATTTGAGTAGCTACATAGTCCGCATATTTTTTAAGCTGCTCGTCGAAATTCTTTACGCTCTCTTTTGCAAGCATAAATATCATCTCCTAAAATAAAATAACCATATAGATTATAAACAAAAAGGGCTGGTTTTTCAACCAGCCCAAAATGTTTTTATAAATTACTGCTTAGCGCCCTGATCGAACTTATCAAGTACACGAACTGAAACTGCGAAGCAATCGCCAAGTCCCTGAAGGTTCATGTTGTCGTATGAGTCACGACGTGTATGATAGTAATCTTCAAGCTTGTGGTTAAGACCAGTAATACCTGTTGAACGGAATCCGCCCTGTGCAAATGCTGCGTTATCTGTAGCACCGCCAAGTGGAGGAACCATACCCTTCTTACAACCGATGTTGAGCTCAGCTGCAGCTTCCATAAAGAGGTCAGAAACGTCCTTATCAGCCTTTACTGTAGCGTTAAGGTCACGGTAGTTAGTAAGAAGATACTTAGGATCATGAATTGTGTCATAAGAATAGATGAATGTAGGAACATCATCGAACTCACCCTTATGAGCTTCGCACCATGCCTTAGCACCACGGAGACCAGCTTCTTCAGAACCAGAAAGGATAACACCAACTTCTGTGTTCTCAAGCTCAATGCCCATTTCCTGCATGTACTTAAGGATAGCGATACCCATGTAACAACCTGAAAGGTTATCGTTAGCACCGTCTACAACACGGTTACGGTTCCACATAAAGAACATGTAGATCCAGAATGGGAAGAATAAGAAGAACCACTTACCAACAGATACGAGACCTTCTGTAAGACCATTACAAAGAGCAATGATACCAAGTACGAGGTAACCAACTACGCCTGCTGCTGCAACGATGATAAGGCCTTCGAAAAGAACGCCACCACCGAGGTAGTTTGCTGGCCATTCCCAAGCTGCGTCTGGATGTCCGTTGAAGAAAATTCTTCTCTTAACTTCGCCCTTACAAGACTTAATAGCGGTAACGTTAGTACCAGTCTTTTCTGGGAACATGAAGTCAACAACTTTCTTATACATACCGAACTGTAAAAGTGCAAGTCCGAGTGCACCAATCATAAGAAGGATTGTTGCAATCTGGATGTCCTGGAAGAAACAAATTACTGCAAGGAATGCAAATGTGAAGCTGATGTGAATCCAACCATAGAAAGAACCTGGGTTCTCTTTGAATGATTCAACGTCTGCTCTTTCGCATCCGAAGCCCTTCATCTGCTCTGCCATGTACTCACAAGCGATACGCTCGCCATCTGAACCTGGATCACGCTTTGGCATGTCCTTACAGATATGTGTGATCTCATCGATCATAAACTGCGCTGCTTCATCTTTCTTAGCGATGATAGCATCAAATTTCTCGCTCATTCGAATTACCTCCTATATTAATAATTTCCGAAATGAACAACGATAATATTTTAACAAAAAAGTGCCCGAGTGTAAAGGACACTCAAGCACTTTTTATGTATTTTCTATAGTCTTATATAATTTTTTGTATAAATATTACATATCAAGATATGAATCTGAATAGAGTTCATAGTTCTTGAAGATGTCACAAGACTTGATTGTTTCCATGAGACGAAGGTCGCATGGGTTAACAATTGCAGATGTAAGACCCTGCATCATAGCCATAGCAACAAGTGCTGAATCCATGATTGGACGAACATTCTTTGGAGCACCGTTTGAGTTATTTGAAAGACCACCAGTTGACTTGAGNNCGCCGGTGGACTTCAGGCCTTCGTCAGCGAACAGCTTGATGGCGTTCAGAACGTCCATCTGCTTATCCTGCATTCCCTTTACAACAAGGAAGAGTGGGTCGAACCAGAGGTCGTCTGATTCCATACCAAGAGACATACCAAGGTCAAGCATCTTGTGGCAGTGAGCCATTCTCTCTTCGTTGTCTTTTGCAATACCATCAGCTGAGCAAAGAGCGATACAGATAGCATCGTTTGCAGCTGCAAGGTTGATGTTGTCAATACGAGAACCAGCATCAGCTGAGTTTACGATTGGCTTACCGTTTGTACGGTTATATACTCTAATACCAGCTTCAATAGCCTTCTTATTAGCTGTATCAAGAGCAAGTGGTACGTTGTTAAAGTTCTCCTGGAGAAGTTTAACAGCCCAAGTCATAAGTTCAGGACCATTAGACTCTGCAGGTCCAATGTTAACGTCAAGATATGTTGCACCAGCAGCGATCTGCTCAGCAGCTCTCTTAAGGATTGGCTCTGGATCCATGTTATCCATAGCAGCCTTAATTGTTGGGCTGATGCAGTGGATACGCTCACCAATAGTTACGAACTTCTTAGACTCAACGTTTCTTGTCTTATACTGAACGCCCATATCTACAACTTTGATTTCTGGGATTGATGCTGCAATCTTATCAAAGTCAAGTGGAGCATTTTCATCTACTACCTTAGCCTCTGCCTTTGGAGCATCAGCCTTCTGAGCAGCAGCAGCTTCAGCAGCCTTAACATATTCGCCGTCCTTTAAGTACTTAACGATTTCAACTGCCTCACGTGTACCTACTACTACATTCCAATCAGGAAGTTTGTCAGCGATTTCGCCCTTCATAACTGCAACCTTACCAGGGATGATAAGTGTACGGTTATTAATTTTGCTAGCGATATCAAGTTCATCAAATGTCTTCTTAACAGTTGAAGATGAGAACTTACCAGCAGCCCAAGCTGTGAGTACTGACATACCAGAAGCATCTGTGATTACAAGGTTTACAGGAACCTTTGAGCGCTCAACTTCACCTGTAACAAGGAAGTATGTAAGAGCAAAGTCAACTGTAAGCATGCAAGGATCTTCTGGGCCTGCACCGTTAAGTGGATAGATACCTGGCTCAACCTTCATTGGCTTCTGAGGGTCAGTATAGATATTCTGACGAAGACCATAAAGTGGAAGAGCTTCAGCCATTGTCATCTTCTCAATAACGATGATTGAACCATACTTAAGTGTGAAGAGTGATGCATAAGCTGTCTGAAGGTGAATATCACCATGAGCAAGCTTTGGAAGTTTAACGATTGAAGGATAACCGAATGAGCGGTCGCCGTCTTTAATAGCTGTACGACGAACAAGTACTGCATTCTTAAGAGTTTCCTTAATATCCTTACCAGTTACGTCGATGATGAGGTTCTTATTACCTGCATCTTCAAGAGCCTTAACTGTGTCATAGATTTCTTCAATAGATTCGCCGCAAACACCAAGAGCAATATCTGCGTCTGTAGCGATAGCGTTCATGTCAGCGAAGTTTGCTTTGTTTGCGCCAACGAGAACTGGCTTTGAAGCTTTGATAGCTTCAACAGCTGCCTTTGCAGCAGCAACGTCTGTTGTGTCAATGATAACTACGCGACCAGCAGCATCAGCTTTCTTAGCAAGGTCAACGAGCTTGTCGCCTTCGCCGTGAACCATGATTGTCTCAACGAATTCACGCTCACCGATACGCTCGTAGTCGATCTTTGCCATATCTGCAAGTTTTGCGTCTACGTCTGCGTCTGCCATAGCTGTTGATACAGGAATAGCAAATACGTTGTGAGATACGAAAGTCTTTTCGTGTCTGTAAAGAACTGTCTCGCCACCAAGAGAGATCTCTTTGTCGCCAGCACCAATTTTAATTGTCTTCATTGCTGGAGCAGTTGCGTCTGAAAGTAATGCCTTAGCATCATCTGACATATGTGGGCACTGATCAATTGGAAGTGCTCCCTGAGCAACCTTCATGCAGAATGCCATACATGTTGGGCATCCACATTCCTTACAGTTTGTCTTTGGAGATAACTTGAAAATATCTAGTCCTTTTACTGCCATTTTCTTCTACCCCCTTCTTAGTTAAGTGCTGCAATCATTGCAGCAACAGTTTTGATAGCTTCTGGATGGCGCATAATAACAGCGTCAGCACCGCCTGTAAGAGCAGCAGCTGCTGTTGTGATTTCCATCTCTATAATACGTTCATCAAGTGAACCCCACTCTGGCATTTCTTCCTCTGGCATAAGTGATTCCTTAACGCCACAAGTCTCTGTTGAAACTGGAGTGATAATTGGCATTGCAAGCTGTGCATCACCCTGCTGTAAGGCAGCAGCACGAATACGGTCGAGTGTTGAAGCAACATATTCATAACCGTAACCAGCAGCAGCAGAGCCAGCATTCATAACGATTGTCTTTTCATCAACGCCAAGCTGTGAAAGCATTGTGTTGAGCTGTTTTGCAAGGTTGATATCAACTGCTGATTCAGCGCCAACCTTCTGTCCGTATGCAAGACCAGCACCAGCACCTACTTGCTTGTAGTTCTCCTCACGAGCAGAAAGAACAAGGATGTTCTTACCAGCGAGAGCATCAGAAACCTTATTAAAGATCTCTGCGTCCTTCTCTACTGCCTTACAACCCATGATAACGAGTGGAAGTGTTGTTGCGTCTGCAACAGCTTTAGCAAGTGCTACGCAATCTTCTACGCTTGTGTCGTCGCCGTTTGGGTCAGCAGACTGAAGGTGAAGACATACAAATGATACGCCTTCCATAGACTCTGCTTTCTTTGCATTCTCTACAGCATTTGCATCGTCCAAGATTTCAAGGCCGATTTTCTGTGTGTTCTCTACAGCATTATCAAATGTGTAGAATGGCATTACGTTCTGGCCACCGATTGTGATTGCCTTGTCGCCAGTACCAAGTGTAACTGCATTAACACTTGAATTGAACGCCTGAAGTTTTGGTTCAAAAGACATGGTATATTCTCCCTTTCAAATAATTACCTATTTAAATCTTGAGCTCGTCCATGAGCTCGTTAAGTTTAGACTTAATTGGTGTGTTGTCTGGAACATAAGCGGTTGGCTTACCTTCACAGTCATATTCGTAAACGAGGTCATCGTGTGGAAGTACTCCAAGAAGTGGAAGGTTGTACTTTTCAATTTCCTCGCGAACGCCTGGATTGAGTTCTCCGTTTGGTGCGCGGTTTACAATCAAGTAAACCTGACCAGGACTTAGTTTAAGTTCGTCAATCATGTCACGTATACGCGCAACAGCCTGGATGCCACGGCGTGAGCAGTCAGATACTAAAAGCATCACATCTACATGAGGTAGAGTTCCTCTACTGATGTGCTCAAGTCCTGCTTCGTTGTCGATTACAGTGTAACTGTAGTTTTTGATGTATCTATCAATTTGAGTTTTTAAAAGACCATTAACAAAGCAATAGCAGCCTTGGCCCTGTGTGCGGCCCATAACTATCATGTCAAAGTTCTTTTCCTCAATAAGAGCATCCTCAAATTTGAATTCAGCATAATCAGCTTTAGACATTCCGTCTGGAATTTTGCCATCAATTTCTGAATGAGCAATATCTTCTCTGATAGAGCCTAAAGTGATATCAGCTTCAACACCTAATACTTCGTTGAGGTTTGAGTTGGCATCGGCATCAACTACGAGGATAGGATCATTTGATCTCTTTGTAAGATAATCAATTATCATGCCACAAGTAGTGGTTTTTCCGACTCCGCCTTTTCCTGCAACAGCAATAGTTTTATTAGCCATTACGTACGCTCCTTAACTACCGCTTTGTTTTGTAAAAGATCTACTGAAAGTAAAACTCCATCTATTTCAATTTTTCTTTCTAAAAGATCTGTTAAAACAACCAAGTTGTCTTTAATTTCAATCCTTGTAACATTACTCATAAGGATGCTCGCTGCATCTTCATTATTTGCATAAACAGTTGAAAGACACATATAAATACCTCCTATTCATACAAGCTTTGAAAGAGCATCTGCAAGAATATCATTACCCTTGTGATAATTCTCCACAGCTGACATTACCTTGTTATAGACTTCTTCATTTCCAGCATCCTTTATATCGAGTGCTAAATGTTCAAGTTCGTGTGTATGCTCAGCGTTGTGGCTAACCATATACTTCATAAGCGCAACAAGTTCTTCCATTGGTGCTACACCGTTGTCATGTGTGTGATGTTCATGATGCATATGCATATTAATTAAGCTCCTTCATTTTTAATTTGATTAAAGTTATCAGCATCTCTGCCATTACCACTCTGTCTTCAGCGGCAAAAGAGCCTTCAAAGTTATCAGAGTAAAGTATTTGTGAATTTGGTGGGAATTCATCATCGCCTTCCCAAATAAGGATTTGAATGAAATAATTTGGCATTACTTCAAATTCAAAACCTGCATCGCCATGATTCAGTGGCTTTCCAGCGAGTGCTTTTGAAGCCTCTTGGAACTTAATCTTACAAGTTCCAAAGGAAAATGCCGAGCGCATTATACAACGACCTGTAAAAGGTTCTATGTACATCTCGCCCCAAGACATCTCTCTAAATGTCTTAAAAGTTCCAAGCGATAAGGTTGGGTTAAATTCAAGAAGAATTCGAATCAGAAAAGTCTTTGCTTTTAAATCGAAAAGGCAAAAGGCTTTTTCATTTTCTGATGTCACTGAAAAATCAGGCCACGAAATCTTATATTCATCAAAAAGAAATTTTAAAGAAAAGGTGCCGTTTTCATACGGTATGCCTGTTCTCAAAGAAACCTCTTTTGGATCTAACTTTTTGAACAGTTCCAGATAGTGTTCAAATGGAACTTCTTTGATGTTGTCTTTTACTTCCATTTAAAACTCCTGTACTGCACTCTTAAACCTAGACAAATCTGTGTGTGGTAAGAAACAAGCCGCAATAAAGTTATCCATATATCCTTGATATGTTGAGAGCTCAATATATGTCATATTGCGAGCAAGCTCATTAACTTTCTTTTCAGCATTTCTAGAAAGTACACATGTGTAAGAACCAGCGAGTGAGGAGTTTCCAATGTACTCATATTTTTCTAGTTCTATGTCTGGGAACATTCCAATGTTAATAGCATTCTTTATATTAATTCCGCTACCGATACCACCAGCAACATAGAAATGCTCGATTACTGATGCATCCATATCAAGGCTTGAAAGTAATGTATCGATTCCAGAATAGATAGCGCCTTTTGCTCTAACGAAGCTCTCAATATCAACCTCTGTTAAAACAATTTCACGTCCTGTTTCGGAATTTTTTGAGTCAACAATAACATAACTGCCCATTCCGTACTCATCTGTTTTAACTCGGCTTCCCTCTCTTACATATTTACCTTTAGAATTAATTATTCCGCATCGATAAAGTTCAGAGATTAAGTCGATTATGCCAGAACCACAGAGGCCTATTGGTTTTTGTCCAGCCTCTCCTATTACTTCATAGGATGGTTCCATAGTTTCGCCATCAATTTTAATAGCTTGGATAGCTCCGTCAGTAGCTCTCATACCACAGCTGATGTCGCCGCCCTCAAAAGCAGGACCAGCGGAACATGCGCAGCTCATCATAAAGTCACGGTTGCCGAAAACGATCTCACCATTTGTGCCAAGGTCGACGAAGAGTGAGAACTCGTCCTTATCCCAAAGGAGTGTAGCAAGTGTACCGGCAGTAATATCGCCACCTACGTAAGAGCCAATATTTGGGCAAAGAATAAGTCTAGCATTTGGGTTTACGCGCATTCCAACTTCCATAGCAAAGATGTCATTTGCATGGAAAAAAGTTGGGATATATGGTTCCATGCGAACTGGGTTTGCATCTACACCAAGTAGAAGATGATTCATGGTTGTGTTGGAAGCAACACAAACCTTAAGAATCTTCTGTGGTGAGATGCCTGCAGATTCGCAAAGTCTAGTAATCAAAGGTTCAATAGTTTCTCTTACAACTGCATCTTTAAGGCGCTTTACACCACCAGTTTTACCCTGCTCAATAATACGGTTAATAACATCGGCGCCGTAACGGATTTGGCCGTTACCAGCAGATGCTTTGGCAAGTAGTTCGCCGCCTTTTAAATTCACAAGTACAGCTGAAACTGTTGTAGTACCTATGTCTATTGCAAGGCCGCAAAGCGGTTCGTGGTCATCATGTGATGAAACACCGTATACAAAGAAGTCGGCGCCTCTATGTTCACCAATTACACGAACTTTAAAATCATTCTCTCGAAGAACTTTTGCAAGATCTCGAAGTACAGAGAATGGAATTGTTACTTTTGAAACACCAAAAGTCGACTTTACTGCATTTACAAAACGCTCGTTATCTGGAAGAGTATCGTCAAGTGAAGGCTCTGGAAGTTCGATACGTTCTGCAGCAAAAGTATTTACAAGTTCAAGACCTGTAGCCTTAATGTCGCTAAGCAGTTTTTCAAAAATAGCAATTTCCTCACCACTTGTGAGGTCAGCGGTCTGCATTCTGCTTTGATATGCTGTTGCAATATCTGGGACCATTACTGTTACGTCAGATGCAACTTTAGCACCACAGGAAAGAATCCAGCCCT
>DCGF01000002.1:11788-12026 GCA_002314555.1 Ruminococcaceae bacterium UBA1785
CCTCAGCTATTTCCTCGTCTGTGATATGACTTGAAGGCCAGCAGTTAAGCTCGCCCTCTATATGTTTTACTTTACATTTACCGCACGCGCCATTTCCGCTACAAGGTGCATCAATAGCGACGTTGGCATGCTGTGCTACCTGGAGCAAGTTTGCTCCAGGTGCACAAGATACCGTCACCGGTTGTCTGTCTTCATTTTCAAATGTAAAGGTTACATCAAACATAACAGTCTCCCGTAA
>DCGF01000093.1:0-7527 GCA_002314555.1 Ruminococcaceae bacterium UBA1785
CTTTTACCATCTTTGGCATTGTGATGTAGTATTCGCCACCGCCCATAGCAACAGCTACGTCGAGTCCGCCGGCGCCCATAGCGAGCATACCGATGCCGCCACCAGTAGGGGTGTGGCTGTCAGAACCGATGAGTGTTTTTCCTGGAATGCCAAAACGCTCTAAGTGTACCTGGTGGCAGATACCGTTACNNTCTGAACCAATTAAAGTCTTTCCTGGTCTTGAAAATCTTTCAAGATGTACTTGGTGACAAATACCGTTACCAGGACGTGAAAAACGAACGCCACGTTTTTTACATACGCTCTGGATGAAGCGATGGTCGTCAGCGTTCTCGAAACCTGTCTGAAGAGTGTTGTGATCGATATATGCTACTGAGAGTTCAGTCTTAACTCTATCGATACCCATAGCCTCGAGTTCAAGGTAGGCCATAGTACCTGTAGCATCCTGTGTAAGTGTCTGGTCGATACGGATTCCAATCTCGTTACCAACCTGCATTTCACCTGTAACAAGGTGGTTTTTAATGATTTTCTGGCTTAATGTCTGTCCCAAAACTTGTTTACTCCTTTAACGAACTTGTTATGTTTTATAACAAACTTTGTTAATAATTATAACAATGCTTATTTATATGTCAATATATAATGCGCACGTGCATATTATTTTATTACACAATATATTGCGCTTTGCTTCCTCTTTTGCTATAATATTTTCCGTATATATTGTGTTTTTAACACTTCACATATTTTTTTAGAGGTGAAAAAATGGCTAATAAGAAACCGGCAGCAAAGAAAGCGCCAGCTACAAAGAAAAAAGCTCCTGCAAAAAGCGCACCAGCTGCCAAGAAAAATACTCAAAACGGAAAGATGTACATAGAGAGGGAACAGCGTGCTGAATCTTCACGTCAGCGCAACGCTATCATCCTCTTCGCTGTTGCCATCTTTATACTCTGTATCACTTTAATTCCTGGAGGTAATGTTTGGGCTGCACTCCAAAGTGTCTTCTTTGGACTCTTCGGTGTCTGTGCTTTTGTATGGCCTTTCGTACTTATGTACCTTGCTATCATGCTTTCTCTCGATAGACCTATAGGAAATTTAAAGTTCACAGTAACAGTCGCATCTATCCTTGTTGTTTTAATCTGTGGCGCCGTAAATATCTTCGCTTCATATTCTGACATCGTAAGCGGCGCTGATTTCTGGGATTCTATAAAGACATCCTTCAGCATCGGTAAGGAGCCTACGAACGGTGGCGCACTCGGCGCTATCATCGGCGGCGCGCTCCTTTGGCTCTTCGGCTCAAAGGTTCCAGCTGCTATCACCATCATCATCCTTTGCTTCGTATTCCTTATGCTCGTTACCGGCACTACACTCATCGATTTCTTTAAATCAGTTTGGAAGCCAGTTGAGAAGGGCTCACAGGTTGCATCTGACTCATATGAAGCTACTCGCCGCATGGTAGAGGAGAGACGTGAACAAAGAGCATTTAATCCTAACGTAGATTTAGGACCTGAGTTTAATCCAAATGCTGAGTACGACGACGTAGAAGCAAATACAAAACCTAAACGTTCTAAGAAGAAAGGCGAATCCTTCGGTGAAAACCTAGATTTAACACCAGTTGTTGATAAGCCAGTTGACCTCTCAACTACAGAGGAAAAGCCTTCCGTACTCCTTGACGACATCATTAAGAAAGCTGCAAATCAGAACAAGCCAGCAGAGGAGAAGGTTGTTGACGAAAAGCCAACACTCTCTAACTTTGATGAGACCGAAGAGAACCCATACAAGTATCCACCTCTTACTTGTCTCTCTCTTCCAAAGAAATCGAGCGGTGGCAACTCTGAAGCAGAGATGAAAAATAACGCTGAGAAGCTTATCGACGTACTTAGAAGTTTCGGCGTAGAGACCACACTTGTTGACATCTGCCGTGGTCCTTCAGTTACTAGATATGAACTCGCTCCTGCACAGGGCGTACGTATTTCAAAGATCACAGGACTTGCAGATGACATCGCTTTAAGCCTTGCCGCTACAAGCATCCGTATTGAAGCACCTATCCCAGGCAAAGCAGCCGTTGGTATTGAGATACCTAACACTGGTCGCGATGCTATTAACCTTAGAGAGATTCTTGAATCAAAGGATTATCAGGACCGCGTAAAGAAGAGCAAACTCACAGTTGCCCTCGGTCGTGGTATCACAGGCGAAGTTTGCACAATGGATATCGCAAAGATGCCTCATATCCTTGTTGCAGGTACTACTGGTTCAGGTAAATCAGTATGTATGAACGCCATGATTCTCTCAATTCTCTACAACGCAACTCCGGACGAAGTTAAGTTTGTAATGATCGACCCTAAATCTGTAGAACTTACAGGTTATAACGGTCTTCCTCATATGCTCATCCCGGTAGTTACTGATCCTAAGAAGGCATCAGGTGCACTCGCTTGGGCAGTAAAAGAGATGCTTAACAGATATAAGGCATTCTCAGAGAATAACGTTCGTGACATCTCAGGATATAACGAGCTCTCAGCTATGGACCCAGACAAGAAACCAATGCCTCAAATCGTCATCTTTATCGATGAGTTTGCTGACCTTATGATGGCTGCAGCTAAAGATGTTGAGGATTCAGTTTGCCGTCTTGCACAGATGGCTCGTGCTGCTGGCATGCACCTTGTTATCGCTACACAGTCTCCACGTGTAGACGTAATCACAGGTCTTATCAAAGCTAACATCCCAAGCAGACTTGCACTTAAAGTTTCTAACGGCACAGACTCACGTATCATCCTTGATATGATGGGCGCTGAGAAACTTCTCGGTAACGGCGACATGCTCTTTAACCCAGTTGGAGCATCTAACCCAATCCGTATTCAGGGCTGCTATGTTCCTGATAGTGAGATTAGAAGTGTTATCGATTTCATCAAGCAGGAGGGCGAAGCGAATTACAGCGAGTCCGTCCTTGAGGAAATCGACAAACATGCGGCTGCATCAGAAGGTAAGAAATCAGGTGCTATCGATGCGCCAGGCGGAGAGGACGACGGCGACGCACTCCTTCCACAGGCTATCGAAGCAGTCGTTATGGCTGGCCAAGCATCGACAACCCTTATTCAGCGTAAACTTAAGGTTGGATATGCACGTGCAGCCCGCATCATAGACGAACTTGAGGAACGTGGTATCGTAGGTCCTTTCGAAGGCTCAAAACCACGCCAAGTACTTATCACAAAGAATCAATGGCTTGAGATGAATGCTACCGCTATGGATGCACCGTCGGAGCCAGTTCCAGAAGAGATAGACTAAGGAGAATATATGTCATATTTAGTAGCAAAAGACATATACAAATCCTTTGAAAGCTTAGAAGTTTTAAAAGGCATAGATTTAGAAGTTGACCAAGGGGAGTTTGTAACTCTCCTTGGCGCTTCTGGCTGCGGCAAGACCACATTACTTCGTATCATTGCCGGCCTTGAATACGCTGACAAAGGCAGCGTTCTCCTCGACGGCAATAACATCACCGGCCTTGCCCCAGAGAAGCGCCAAATAGGTATGTTCTTCCAAAACTATGCTCTCTTTGAGCATATGACAGTTGAGGAGAACATAGCTTATTCTTTGAAACTTCAAAAACTTCCAAAAGATGAGATCGTACAAAGAGTAAATGACATGCTGAAAACTGTAAAACTTGAGGGTGAAAATAAACGCATGCCAGACATGCTCTCAGGTGGACAGCGTCAGCGTGTGGCTTTGGCGAGATCCATAATAGCGACACCTAAGGTGCTACTCCTCGACGAGCCTCTCGGAGCACTCGATGCAGCACTAAAAAAGCGTATGCAGGAGGAACTTAAAGACCTTCAGCATACACTTGGTATAACATTTATTTATATCACACATGATCAGGATGAGGCGCTCGTCATGAGTGACCGCATCGCTTTAATGGAAAACGGAATTATCAAAGAGATTGGAAAACCAAATGAAATCAAAGACAAGATCAGACTTTAAAAAGGTTTTGCCTCTGTATATCTTTACACTTATCTTTGTCCTTGTTCCAATTCTTTACGCTATCTTCCTAAGTTTTATGACAAGGACAAACACCTGGTCTGTGGAATACGTTTTCACATTAGATAACTACAGAGAACTATTAAAACCGATATATCTTAGTACCTTTGCCGACAGCTTTAAACTTGCTGTAGCGGTAACGTTTGTCGACATTATCGTTGGTTATCCAGCAGGCCTCTTTATGGCGCGACTTCCAGAAAAACAGCGCAACTTTTTCTTTGCTGCTTTGACATTTCCGTTTTGGATAAACTCCATCGTTAGAATCGCAAGCATCATCGTTTTACTTCGCACATATACAACTATCCTTTATTCATATGAGGCAGTCGTAATCACTATGGTTTACGCACTTTTGCCTTTTATGATTTACTCGGTTTATTCTGCTGCTGTAAAACTTGATAACTCAGCTTTGGAAGCAGCACGCATGCTCGGAGCATCAAAGTTTAGAGCCTTCTTAGACATAACTTTGCCTCTAACGGCAAAGGGTCTTCTCTCAGGTATCACTTTGACCTTTATTCCAAGCATGTGTCTTATCTATATCTCAGATCTCCTCGGTGGAGGAAAGTTCATCTTAGCCGGAAATCTCATAGAGAACCAACTTATGAAGACACATAACCTTCCACTTGCCGCTGCTATCTCAGTAGTTCTTATGATTTTCACCGGCACAGTTATCCTTATCTCAAACAGGCTTGAGCCTGTTGCAAAGAGAAGGAGGCGTGCTAGATGAAGAAATCTAAGTTTCCTTTGATTTATGTGGCAGTTGTAACTGCCATCCTTTATATCCCAATCATTGTTGCAGTGATTTTTAGCTTTAACGACAGCCGTCTCTACACCACTTGGGGTGGATTCTCACTCCGTTGGTATGAGACTCTCTTCAAAGATGAGGATATCTTTGAAGCCTTACTTAATTCTTTGCTCGTAGGTTTTACATCCTGCATTTTATCAGCAGTTATTGCCACTGCTGCAGCACTTGGATTTAGGAAGAAGCAGCCATTTTCCGGCATCTTTAAATCCACATCAATGATTCCAATTATGGTGCCTGAAATCATCCTTGGTATGGCATTCTTAGTCTTCTTCCATTTCCTTAATTTGCCATTCGGATTTATTACACTTGTCATCGCACATATGACATTTTGCATACCGTACATTTATCTTCAGGTCTCAACCCGAGTTGCATCTTTGGATATAGCTCCAACCGAAGCCGCTCGTATGCTCGGTGCAGGACCGCTCAGAGCTTTCTTTACGATTACACTTCCTGACCTTCTTCCAAGTATCCTGTCAGGCATGTTCATAGCCTTCGCTATGAGCTTCGACGATGTAATCATAAGTATGTTTGTCGTAGGTCCAAAGTTTAATACTTTGCCTATTAAAATCTATACGCAAGTTAAAACTGGCATCACACCAGAAATCAATGCGCTTTGTACTTTGATGCTCCTAGTTACAGTAATCTGCCTTGGTGCTTCAAAGCTTTTAAAGGGGAGGAAAGTAAAATGAAAAGAATACTTGCACTTACTCTTTGCCTCACATTCCTACTTACACTCGTAGGATGCGGTAAGAAGAAGGAGACATTAACTATCTACACCTGGGCAGGTATGTTCCCAGATGAAGTTATAGATGCTTTTGAAGAGGAGACAGGAATCGAAGTTAACTATCAAAACTTCGATACAGATGAAAACATGCTCATGACTCTTGAGGCATCAGAAGGCTCAGGCTACGACCTCGTTATAGCTGACGACTACATCATCGAGCAGGTGATTTCTGAAGGTCTCGCACAGGAACTCGACACTTCAAAAATCGCAAACTATAAAAACATCAACCCTACATTCCAAGGCCAGTTCTATGACCCAGATGATAAATACACAGTTCCATACGGCGCTGGCATTATGCAGATAGCATATAACCCTGATAAGGTTGATTTAGACATCAAAGGCTATGCAGATTTATTTGACGAGTCACTCGAAGGACGCGTTGGCGTAGTTGGCAACAACCGCGTAGTTACTGGTGTTATCCTTAAGATGCTCGGCTACTCAATGAACACTGAGAGCGAAAAAGAGATTCGAGAAGCAGGTAAAAAGCTCCTTGAACTTTCACCAAACATCAACCTCATTAAAGATGAATATTTAAACGAAGATCTCCTCGCTGGAACAGTAGACGTTGCACTCGTATATCAGTCCCAAGCAACCCTCACCGCTATGGAAAATTCAAACTTTAAGTTTGTAATGCCAGAAGAGGGCCTCGGTTTCGGTATCATGGGCATGTTCGTTCCAAGCAAAGCCGAAAATAGCGACGCTGCGCATCAGTTCATCAACTATATCCTTGACGGAAAAACAGGCGCTTCCTGCTTTGAGTGGATGGGCTACTGCTCAACAAACTCAGCAGCAGATGAATACATCTCTGATGACTTTAAATCTCTCCTCACACTCCCAGAGGACCTAAATACAGAGAACGCTGAAATTATTCAGAACATCGATCAAAAGGCATTAGACGTACACGAAAGCATCTGGAATGCATTCGTTAATGCTTGCCAATAATAAATAGAAAGCTGATCCATAATGTTCCTACCTATAAGCAAACAGGATATGGAAGACAGGGGATGGCAAGATGTGGACTTCGTCTATGTAAATGGCGATGCCTACGTTGACCATCCTAGTTTTGGTGCGGCTATTATTACCCGAGTTTTGGAGAAGGAGGGCTTCAAAGTGGCCTTCCTTGCGCAGCCAAACTGGAAGTCCACAGAGGACTTCGCCCAGTTTGGAAAGCCAAAACTCGGCTTCTTAGTTTCCTCAGGAAACATCGACTCGATGGTTGCTCACTACACAGCTGCGAAGAAACCGAGGTCGGATGATGCTTACTCCGAAGGGGGCAAAGCGGGCAAACGCCCTGACCGCGCCGTAGTAGTATATTGCAACAAAATTCGCGAACTTTACCCAGATACAAATATCATCATCGGCGGTCTCGAAGCTTCGCTTCGACGCTTTGCCCATTATGACTACTGGGACGACGAAATCAAACCTTCAATCCTCGTAGATTCCAAAGCCGACCTCTTATCATATGGCATGGGTGAGAAGTCAATCCTTGAAATAGCTAAGAGACTTAGAGACGGTATACCTATTAACGAAATCACAGACATTAAAGGTACCTGCTATCTCTGTGACCCAAAGGATACACCGCTAACTGGTAAAGAGTGTCCAAGCTTTAAAAACGTACTCGACAGTAAAAAAGAGTATGCCGCTTCCTGTAAAATCCAGCAGGATGAGCAGGATCACATTCGCGGCAAACTTATAAAACAGCGTCACGGCGACAAAATGCTCGTGCAAAATCCTCCAATGACACCGCTGAATACAGAGGAGTTTGACGCCATATACGACCTCCCATACGAGTACACATATCATCCAATATATAAAGATGGCGTACCCGCTATAGAGGAAGTAAAATTCTCCTTAACTCATAACCGTGGATGTTTCGGTGGTTGCAACTTCTGCGCCATCCAACTCCACCAAGGTAGAT
>DCGF01000093.1:7585-9050 GCA_002314555.1 Ruminococcaceae bacterium UBA1785
AGCTTCCTGACTTTAAGGGATACATCCACGACGTAGGCGGTCCAACCGCAAACTTTAGAGAACCAAGCTGTGAAAAGCAACTAACTGAAGGCCTTTGCAAAGGCAAAAAGTGCCTCGCGCCAACACCTTGTAAGAACCTTAAATCTACACATGCTGAATACGCAGAAATCCTAAATGACCTCAGAGAACTTCCTAAAGTAAAGAAGGTCTTCATCCGCTCAGGTATCCGCTATGATTACCTCCTTGAAGACCCAAAAACTACATTCACTGAGGACCTTGTTAAATATTACGTAAGTGGACAACTTCGAGTAGCACCTGAGCACTGCAGTCAGGCTGTTCTCGACTATATGGGTAAGCAACACATCGAGAGCTACGAACGTTTTGAAAAGCAGTTCTACTATCTCTCAAACAAAGTGGGGAAGGAGCAATACCTCGTTCCATACCTCATGTCAAGCCACCCAGGTTCAACACTTGATGATGCCATAGAACTTGCGCTTTTCCTTAAGAAGCACAAACTCCGTCCAGACCAAGTTCAGGACTTCTATCCAACTCCAGGTACCATCTCCACTTGCATGTTCTACACAGGAATCGACCGATACACTGGAAAAGAAATCTTTGTTGCCAAGACTTCAAAAGAAAAGAGACTCCAGCGTGCGCTCCTTCAGTACTACGATCCAAAGAACCGTGACCTAGTGCTCGAAGCCCTTAAAACAGCTAATCGCTACGACCTAATCGGCAACACCTCGAACTGTCTCGTCAGCGAACCATACCGCCCTAATTCAAAGAACAGGACGGTAAATCATGCTAAGAACAACCAAAAGGGAAAAGCAAAACCAAAGAAGAGAAGATAAACTTTTCAACAAAAAAACATTTAGCACAAAAAAGTTAATAAGCATTTTAAAACGAACGACAGCCGCCCTGTTTGTCATCCTGACCCTGGCAATTTCATACTTGCCAGGCACACCTTCCTGGGATGACATCTACGCGGCTGTCGGTCTTTCTTCTTCAACCCAAAACTACGACCTATCTGACCTAAACGTCTTCTTCCTCGACGTCGGCCAAGGTGACTCCATTCTAATCTACACCGAATCCACCACAATCCTCATAGATACAGGCCCCGAAGGCAACGAACAAGCTATATATTCACTCCTAAAGCAACTCAAAGTTGACCACATCGACTACCTAATAATCACTCACCAACACAGTGACCACATAGGCTCTCTAAATGCCCTCAAACAGCTCATAAAAATCGACAACGAAATTATCCCAGACTCCACCTCCAAAATGTCAGGCTTCTCACTGAATTTGGATATTGTTAATCTAGATTTTTTAGGACCAATTTATCTAAACGATGACCTTAACAATATGTCACTTGTCATCAAACTGACGTATAAAAATACGAGCTTTCTACTTATGGGCGACGCTGGTAAGGACGAGGAGGGGACGCTCCTTCGCACTTACAGTG
>DCGF01000093.1:9063-9272 GCA_002314555.1 Ruminococcaceae bacterium UBA1785
CGCTCCACGCCGACGTCCTTAAGGTCGCCCACCACGGCTCAGAAAGCTCGTCCTCGCTGACTTTTCTTCAAACGGTTTCACCAACCTATGCCGTAATCTCCGTCGGCGAAGCCAACGATTACGGCCACCCTCATAGAGCAACTCTAAACTCCCTAAATTCACTCGATATAAAAACCCTTAGAACCGACCTAGATGGGACAATTCTCTTC
>DCGF01000008.1 GCA_002314555.1 Ruminococcaceae bacterium UBA1785
CCTATAGGTAAATCCACTGTCATTTTACAGTTTCCATTCTCGTCAGGCTTAATTATTTCAAGTAAAGAATCTATAGGAAGTCCACAGATTTCTTCGGCTGTAAAGATGCCGAAAGACACGTCTTTAAGATACTTCTTGGCATCTTCATCCTTCTTTACATCCATAACCTTAGTAAAGGATAACTCGCACTTTTGACGGTCGTTTGAAAAAGTCACTTCCTGCTCGTCATCAAAGAGGATTACCTCTTTTGAGTCACTGCTTAAAACATATCCCTTTGGAGCATTTTTCTCTTTTACCAGATAGAATCCATCAAAGAGATCTTTTGAATAAACTGGACCTTCTTTATCTGTAACAAGTGTATCAACAAGGTCACCCTTTTTATACCTCAAAGTACCGTCCCCGGTGTAGATGTTCTCCTCTGCGAAAATCTCAACCTCACAACCCGAAAGATACTGTTCTTCGTAGATAGGTGTAAAGACTGAAAGTCCATCAACCTCTGCCTTTTCAAAGCCAGTTAATACTTCACCTTTTTTATATACAGCAAAGTTTCTCATGATATTCTCATCGTCAAAGGTTTCAGTTACTACCTGACCTTGCTCCCTAATAGAGAATTTAAAATGTTTATCTGAGAGTTTGTATCCAGCAGGCGCCAAACTTTCAAAGACATAGTAATCCCCGTAGAGAACTCCTTTAAAGGTGGCTATTCCTTTTTCGTTAGCCATCTCTGTGGCGATGTGGTTATCGTCCATATCGTAGAGTTCAAACTGTGCGCCAGGAATAGGCTCACCTGTTCCAGAATCTATCTTTAGGACCTTTAAGTCACCGCTCTTAACCACATTTGAAAAAGCAGCGACAGAAGTGAGTCCCGCTTGAACCGTAACAGTTTTGGCCTCCTGTTTTACATATCTATCCGGCATCTGTTCGGTCACTGTATACGTACCTATTGGGATGTTGTTAAGGACCGCTGCACCGCTAGAATCCGTAGTAAGAACAGTGTTTACGCCAGGTCCTACTACGTTAAACTTTATGCCTGATACTATTCCATCAGACGAGCGCTTTTGGACTTTAAGTCCACCGGCCAATGCATAAACTTTATATGTGTGAGTGGCATCAACTTGGCTCTGTCCAAGCACCATAGATTGACCTTCAGGAGTAGGTGTCATAATGAGGAGTTCCTGATTAGTCTTTGGCTGTGCTTTCTTAGATAGAGTTAAGTTTGCACCATTAGTATATTTAGATGCAGTCAAAGTCAACGTGTTCCCCGAAACAGATGCAGTGACACCGCCATCTGTGAATACATCAAATGATGAGAGAACTCCGTTTGTGTCAGTCAATGTTTTTACCCATTTGCCAGAGGCCGAATCATAGTTAAGTTCGATTCTATTACTTGCAAATGAAGGTTCTTTATCATGATTATAAATCTTATTAATCAGTGCGTTATATGCAGCTATGCCATTTGAACTTATAGCGATGATGTTATAAAAATAGTTCTCTGGAAGGTAGACTGTTCCGGAAACGTCAGCATATGAGTAACTATAGCTTACTCCCTGTCTTATGTTTGAAGATGCTGAAGTTCTAACACCGGTCTGAAACTCCCAGATAATTACCTGCGTCGCCGCATAAGCGTCAGCGGCCGCTACCCCAAAGGTGTTATTTGGGAACCCGTAAAGGGTTGTGAGCATAACACCGCGTCGCTGACCGGCAGACATCTTAGCCCAGGCCTTATCAGTGCTAGCACTAGCTGTCGAGCCATATCTATCCGCTGCGGCGTAAGCCTCAACATCAAACTCCATACAGTATGACCAGATAACGTTACCGTCTGTGCTATGTCTTGGGCTGCCGAGTGAGTAGTAATCGGCAGTCATAAAGCCCATGTGGATGTTTGCTGTTTTTCCGGTATGGAACGTGTAATTATATGATGGGGAGGCCATAAAATCCTGGACGCCAGACGCGCCAGGATTACAGTACCCATCCATATTAACAATTACACGTTCCCCGGAAGAAATATTAGTATTATCCAGCCAGGCATCAGCGCTTACACTTAAAGTGACTGAGATAATTATTAAAACTGCGAGGAGTAGTGATACTCCTCTTTTTATATGTTTATTTATTTGCATGTCCTTCCTCCTATATGGGGAAAGGTGGTCACACCTTTTGGGCGTTATTGGGATTTGACGCTGGGGGTGTGATAGCGTTGACTATAACTTTATTTGTGTGACCACCTTAACGCGCTTTTTATGAGCCGAATTCTATCGACTGAGCAGTGATTCTAAAGTGATAACGGGTATTACCCTCCTTATCCTTATATGACTCATTTTGATATGTGCCATGGATAACAACTTTCTGACCTTTCTTTAGATACTTCTCGGCGTACTCTGCTGTTTTGTCCCAGCAAACCACGTCATAGAACTCACCGTTTTCACTGTATTCATTATTAGCAACAGTGAAATCTGCAACCTTAGTCTTCTTATCGGTTACTTCCTTAATCTCTGGGTCTCTTGTGAGACGTCCGCTCAAAATAATAGCTTTCATAGCTTTCCTCCTTGGATAAAAAAATAAGAGACGGTTAAAAACCGCCTCTTATATATAATCCATTATTTTCGAAAAAACGGACGCGTTAGCTACGAAATGCCGGGAAATTTATGACGAACGGTCAATTATCTATCCCATTTTTCGCAAAGCGCGATAATTTGATCTGCAAATTTTGCAAGGTCTTTATTTGCTCCACCCTCGTTATGAGCGATAGTCTGAATAAGTCTCTGGCCAGCCAAATAGAGTCTTCCGTATGGGCTGTTTGCTCTGACAAGTTGTGACTGTGACTGAGGTCTCTTCTCAATCTTTGTCCTATTACCCTCAGATATCATCTTATTTGTAATAAGGTCGACCACAGCATAAGGATATGGAGCATATGCATTAAGGCCGAGCTCATTTCTAAGTTTTGCTGTGTATGACTCACAGACCTCGTCTTCACCGTGACAGACAAAAACTTGCTGAGGTGAGAATTCAAATGAAGAAATCCACTTTATAAGTCCATTTATATCCGCATGTCCAGATACACCTGGAAGTTTACAAATCTCGGCTAGAATCTCAATGTCTTCACCAAAAATCTTTACGGTGTCAGCACCATCAACTATAGCTCTACCGAGTGTGCCAACAGCCTGGTAACCAACAAAGAGAATTGTACATTCAGGTCTCCAAAGGTTGTGCTTTAAGTGGTGCTTAATACGACCCGCCTCACACATGCCGGATGCGGAGATGATTACCTTTGGATCAAGGTCATAGTTTATAGCCTTAGATTCTTCGGATGAAACTGCAAGCTTTAAGTTTGGAACCTCTATAGGGTTCTTACCAGCTAAAATTAGTTCAAGTGTATCAGGGTCTAAGTACTCTCTATCACAGTTGCTATAGATGTTTGTAGCTTCTATAGCGAGTGGGCTGTCGACGTAGATTTTAAAGTCACCGTGTCCTGTGACAAGACCCTCTTCCTTTATCTGCCTTAAGAAGTAGAGCATCTCCTGAGTTCTGCCTACAGCAAAGGAAGGAATTACTACATT
>DCGF01000051.1:0-6704 GCA_002314555.1 Ruminococcaceae bacterium UBA1785
GTTCACCTGTCATCTCAAGGAACTGGTCATGTGCTTCAAAGCCAACTACTGACTGGAAGTCACGAACCATCATTGGGAATGGATGAGGACCGAGCACTGAGCCGATGCAGTAAATACTATCTTTGTATTCCTTTGCGTATGCGGCAAATGCTGCGTCAACCGCCTCTTTAAGAGTCTGAAGACCGTCAGTAACCTCGATTACGTTTGCGCCCATAATCTTCATACGAGCTACATTTGGAGCCTGTTTCTTAATATCAACAGCGCCCATATAGATATCACACTCAAGACCGAAGTGAGCAGCAGCAGTAGCCAAAGCTACACCGTGCTGGCCAGCGCCTGTCTCTGCGATTACTTTCTTTTTACCCATGTATTTAGCAAGGAGTGCCTCACCCATACAGTGGTTAAGTTTATGTGCACCAGAATGGTTTAAGTCCTCACGCTTAACGTAGATTTGAACATCACCAATAGAGCGCGAGAGATTCTCACAGTAAGTGATAGGTGTAGGTCTACCCTGGAAGTTCTTTCTAATCTCGCGAAGTTCAGCTATAAACTTAGATGACTTACAGATTGTAAAATAAGCCTGGTTGATCTCATCCATAGCGGCTTTGAGCTCTGGCTCAACATATGCGCCACCATAAGGTCCGAAGAAACCGTTCTCATCTGGGTACTCTTTAAAATAGTTTGTAAAATCGAATTTTTCTGCCATATTTTTGACTCCTTTCATTTTGTTGGGAGTATAAAAAAACCTGTCCCAACAAGAAATGCTGGGACAGGAATAATATCCTGCGGTGCCACCCGGCTTGCCACTAAACGTGACCACTTTTCGTACTAACATACTTAAGCTTTTATTACGTAAAGCTACTCCGTCTTCCCTACTAAAATTTCAGGTCGCCCTCAAAAGTCCATTCAGCAAAACTTTCACTGTCACGATTCCACCGTCCGCAACTCTCTAAAAGTTTCAGTAAAGCTTACTACTCTTTCTCATCGGTTTATGCGAATATTTTATTTTACTAAAGTGTATTTGTCAATATTTAATTAGCCTCTTGTAGCAAAGAATATTCCAAGGAACATCATTCCCTGTGCAAAACCGTTTACAAACTGAGCAATCCAGTTCTTCTTTGCATCCTTATTAAAGTCCTCTCTTTTATTAGTCTTCTTAACATAGCTCATAACGCCCATGCCACAGAAGCCTAAGATGAAGAAGATGATTGAAGGGATAGAAATAACTGCGCCTAAAACGCCACCCCATTTGATAGACTTTGTAAATGTGCCGATGATAGCACCGATAAGAGCTACCATAAAGCCACCAGCCATAAATGGAACAAAGATCTTATTTAAGATTTTTACGTTACCAACTTTAAGACCAAGAAGGAGCTTCCAAAGAACTTTGCAAAGTCCTGCAAGTGCTATAGCAATAGCGCCGATAAGTACTACCCAGAATGTAACACCTGTACCAGCGAGTGCTGAAGCAATAATAATTAATGAAAGTGAGAAGAATATAACTGGGATTGCATCTACAAGTGCAAGTCCTACAGTAAATCCTTCGTACTCAGAGAGGTCTTCTTTATTTTCTACTTTTACTTCGTTATCCATGATAAATCTCCTCAAAAAAATATTATGAACGGATTCATTTAACGGGTATATTCTCCTACAAAAGTTTGCTTTTGTCAAGATTATATATATAATAGAAATAGATTAGTTTCGAAAGGAAGAGCTATGAAAGATTATACAGAGTTTATTGATTTAGAACTTTCTGATTTTAATGACCCTGCATATGAGGAAAGTCTAGAACGTTTTAAAACAAAACGTAAGACAGCTATGCGTGACAGAGAAGTAGTTTTAAGAAAACGTGGTCTCTCTGACGCACAGGTAATTTACGATTTGATTATCAGTGAAAATAAAGATATAAGACACGAATTTGTTGAGGAGCAGAAGAAAGCTCTTGAGGACAGTATAGAGAAGCGTCTCTTTAGAATGAAGATTCTCCTCTCTGTTGTCTATTTCATTTTTGCCGGCATCACCTATTTTGCCGTGTCATTTACAACAGGAAGCTGGGGCCTCTCTTGGCTCATCATCGTGGCCTCTATTATTTTCTATATAGACTTCCTCCTTGTAATGCCAAAAACTCTTCATTATAAGGGTGAAAGGACTATTAAATTCTCATATGCTGTGTCTATAGCAGTTATGCTTATAGCCCTTCTTATCTGGCTCATTTTAGAGATTCAGACACACGGCGACACACATATTAGCTGGGTTGTTTTAACCGCCACCCTCTCTATAATCACTTTCTTTGATTCATTTGTACCAAGGCTCGCAAAAGAAAAGTACGCAGAATATCACACTTATCTTTGTGCCCCTCTCACCTGCGTATTTGTACATGTAACTCTTGGTCTTTTAGGACTTCTCGAGTGGCATATCGGTTGGCTTCTCGTTTTCTTCGGTATCGCCATCTCTCTTCTTTCTTTCGTAATTGATACATATAGAAAATATGGCCTCAGAGCTCGCGCTGAAAAGCTCCGCCTTGAAAAATTTGAGCACAAGGAGGGCGAACTTAATGGCTAAATATAATAAACTCGACGCAGAACTTTGGGATAAGATGCATTACATGTTCCGCGATTATAACGACCGTATGGTTCACGTTGTATTTAACTACGACTACTTAATTGATATCGAAGCATTAAAGAAAGTAATCATCTGCTTTGTAGAAAAGATCCCAGTCCTCCACTCCAGTTTTAAGTCAAACGCAAATAACCCATGCTGGGTAGAGAACGACTACACTATCGAGGAACTCCTCACCGTAATCGAGGAACCAAAGGATTTAGACGAAACTGTTGAAGACTTCATCATGCAGTATCTCCCACCGGAAAATAAACTTCAGATTCAGTTCGCCGTAATTAACAAAGATGGAAAATCCACCCTCTGCATCGTAGAGAATCACATGTGTATGGACGGTGGCGATTTAAAATCTTTCCTTCAAAGTTTCTGTGAGGCATATTCAGAACTTGTAGAGAACGGCAAAAGCCCTATTTCTAACGTAAGACAGGGCTCACGTTCCTTTGAAGAGGTTTACACAGACCTCACTCCTCAGGAAAAGCACATAGCTAAGAACCTCTATAAGAACGTATCTAACAAAGACACACATGCCTTCCCTTTCACAGATGAGAATAAGAATGACAAGTCCTTCATCGTAAAGAGAAAGATCGACACCGAGAAATTTACAGCACTCCGTCTTGCCGGCAAAGCAAAAGGTGCTACAGTAAACGACATCTTAGTCGGTGCATTCCTCTATGCTATGTATGAAATTGCAGGCTTTGATGAGAGCGAAGAGATTGTTGTCTCCTGCGCTATAGATTTAAGGCGATATATGAGTGACCTTTCAGATGTAGGTTATACAAACCACACAGCTTACATGCCTTGCTCTACACCGGGCAAAGCTAGAAACGTCTTAGAATCTGTTGAATTCGCAAAGATTTCAGCAGATAAGAATAAGGACGACCGCTTTATGGGTCTCTACGGTCTCCCACTTTTAAAGCTTGCATATAATATTATGCCTTACCTAGCTTCAGAGAACGTAATTAAGATCGGCTATTCAAACCCACTTCTCTCCATGAGTAACATCGGTGTTTTGGATCCAGTTAAATATTCTCTCTGTGGTAATAAACCTATAGACGGTTTCATGACAGGTGCGGTTAAATATAAGCCATTCGCACTTATGTCTGCCACATCCTTAAACGGAGAGCTCACCCTCGCCCTCTGTGAGCGCGGTAATGACGAGGATAAGAGAATCGTAAATCAATTCTTCGACATTCTCGAAAAATCATTTGATGAGTTTATAGAGCTCTGTAATGAATAAAAAAATAAAACCTCAGGTGTTTTCACCTGAGGTTTTTCTTTTTAATTAAAGTGTGAAGCTAAGTACGATAAGCATCAAGCCAAAGAAGTATGTTCCGCTGTTACAGCGAAGAATAAGTTTTGATTCCTTATCTCTAAAGTTATGCCAAGAGATGAAATAGTCGGAAATCATAAAGAGAATTGATCCGAAGAAAAGGAATGCAAACTTTAAGCTCATCAAACCTGCTGCACCAAATACGAAGATGAGTGCAAGTGAGAGTGTTCCGTGCGCAGAAACTGATGCGATGTAAGGAACAAACATAGCTGTCATAGGCATCTTAAGGTTCTTATAAAATCCTTTCTTTGTAAGGATTAAGAAGAGTCCTACAAAGAAAGCAAGGATGAGTAAGAACCACCAGTAAGCAGCGAATGGAATGCCGTAAGATGTAGCAAGCATAAGAATCGCTGCGATAATAATTACATTACCAGTAGCGAAAGCAATTCCGCCCTTTGTGAAGCTCCAAAGGAGCCAAACATCTCCAATGTAAGAGAATGTGATGCCTATCATCAATACGAGGTTCCAAGGAGTTCCCCAAAGACCTAGATGGAACATCTCGAAAAGAGCATAACACCAAAATGTTGTTGCCATTATTATCTTATTCCAAGCTCTGCGCTTGAAGTTTCCTGAAGTCTCAGAGAAGAAATAAGAGATGAGCATAATGAGATAGACAACTGCGAAAATGATTGAGTAAATTGGTAAAGTCATATTTTCCCCCATTTGTGATTTTATCAATTATTTATACTTGTTAAAGAACTTAACCATGTTGTTAATAGCCTTAGTCGAAGCCTTATCATCAGGATTAAGTACTGCGTATACGTGCATGAGTTTAGGATTCATTGCAAAGTCGTATTTAGTTTTAATTCCAAACTTTTTAAAAGCTTTATATGCTTTTTTGGACTGTCCTTCTGCTACAACATCTGCGATGCTAGAGAAGATGATAGTAGGTGGATAGTCATCCTTTGCAGCACGAACCACCTTATTAAAATCAACGTATTTAGCCCACTTTTCCTTCTTCCAGTTCTTTCCAAGAACGTGAGGAAGATAGAGTTTCATAAGTCCTTGAGGCTTAAGATATGGGCAAGGTGATGTGAGACCAACAGCTTTAATCTTAAGACCAGGATCTTTAGTGTCAAAAGCCTTACGAAGCTTCTCAGATATATTAAGTGCTGGTACAAAAGCAGCAAGCTGTCCACCGGCAGAATCACCTGTCAAATAGATACGTTTCTTATCACAAGGATACTTAGAAAGTAAGTTCTTACCGATAAAATCAAGAGCTGCCATACAGTCCTGAATCTGCTCTTTAACAGTTACATTTGGTACGAGTCTGTAGCTTAAATTAAATACCACAAAACCCTTCTTTGCCAAATGTAAGCAGTAGTTTTTATTAAGTTCCTTATCACCGTAGAACCATCCGCCACCGTGGATATCAATGATGACTGGAAGTTTTGCGTTCTTCTTTGTTCCCTTTGGGTAATAGATGTCGAGTCTTTGAAGCTTATCCCCGTTTTTTACATAAGGGATATCAAGGATTTCCTCTAAGTCAGTAGGATATTCCTGTTTCGAAAGACGGTCTGCATCCATCTTTTTATCAAAGTCCCAGAACTTAATAAGTAAGCTTTTTGGAATAACCATAATATGCCTCCTATCGAAGCAAAAATAAATCGGTCAAACGACCGAGTATTCTTTGTTAAAATTATACCAAATTATCCCTTGATATTCAATCTTTTATATCATATACTTATTAACATAAATTTATAGGAGTTTTACTCATGGACGGATTATACTTACCTGAGGGATATCAGTCAAAGCTCTCCCTCAAAGAAACACAAAGAGCTATCAAACTTACAAAGGACACCTTCCAAGGTAACCTTGCGCGCTCTCTAAACTTAGACCGCGTTACCGCACCTGTACTTGTTAAAAGTGGTTGCGGTATTAACGACGATCTAAACGGCATCGAGCGCAAGGTCTCTTTTGACATGCTCTCTTTAGGGTTTGAAGCTGAAGTAGTTCAGTCCCTCGCTAAATGGAAACGTATGGCGTTAAAGCGTTACGGCTATCAGCCAGGCGAAGGAATCTACACGGATATGTCCGCTATTCGCCGTGATGATAGCTGTGACTCAACCCACAGCATCTACGTTGACCAATGGGACTGGGAACGTGTAATCAACGCTTCAAACCGCGAAATGGATTTCTTAAAAGGTATCGTCCGCCTTATAGTAAATGCTCTCGCAGACACTAAAGAAAAAGTAAACCTCGTCTACCCACAGCTCTCACACTTTATGGAGAGAGACGTACACTTTGTCACTACTCAGGAGCTCCTCGACCTCTACCCTGATTTAGATGCTAAAGCACGTGAGAATGCCATCACTAAGAAATATAAAACTGTATTCCTAATGCAGATTGGTGATAAACTCTCAAACGGCGAAAAGCATGACGGCAGAGCACCTGACTATGATGATTGGCAGCTCAACGGCGATATCCTTGTTTGGGATGAAGTTATAGGCTCTGCACTTGAACTCTCATCTATGGGTATTCGTGTTGATGAGAAATCACTTAAAGAACAGCTTAAGAAAGCTGATGCAGAAGACAGACTTCAGTACGCATATCATCAGGGAATCATCGACGGCACTCTCCCACTCACCATCGGTGGAGGTATCGGCCAGTCACGTATGTGCATGTACATGCTTGAGAAAGCTCACATCGGTGAGGTTCAAGTTTCCGTTTGGCCAGACGATATGATTGACACCTGTAAAGAACATGGCATCATAATGCTTTAAAAAACATAAAAAAAGAGCACCTCAAAAGAGGTGCT
>DCGF01000051.1:6735-6901 GCA_002314555.1 Ruminococcaceae bacterium UBA1785
CTTATGCCTGTGGAAGTCCTTCTTCAGCGTATGTAGCAACAGCGTTAAGAGCAATGTTGATGCCCTTTTCGATTGCCTCTTCGCTTAAGTTATCAACTGTATCAAGACGTGTGTGATAGTAACGAGCTGGAGATGGGTCCATAGCTACGAAAGCAGAAGCCTTAAC
>DCGF01000019.1:0-2300 GCA_002314555.1 Ruminococcaceae bacterium UBA1785
ATTATTTGCAAATTCACCGTCGTTTGTAAGGAGAAGAAGACCTTCTGAATCCTTATCAAGACGACCTACTGGGTACACACGTACCGGAATATCAGAGATGAGTTCTGCGACACATTTACGGTCCATCTCATCACTCATAGTTGTGATAAAGCCACGTGGCTTGTTGAGCATGATATATCTAATGTCTGTCTTTGCCTGAACCTTCTGTCCAGCCACTTCGACTTTGTCCTTATTTGGATNNTCTTTTTGGACTTTCTGTCCTGCAATTTCGACCTTGTCATTCTTTGGGTCGACTTTGTCGCCAATTGATGCGATTTTGCCGTTGACTTTAACTTTGCCAGCGGCTATAAGTTCCTCTGACTTTCTGCGGCTAGCAATGCCACTTTCAGCCATGTACTTTTGAAGCCTAATTTTATCTTCTGCCATGCCAAAAATCCCTTCTGTCAAGTGTCCTCATAATACGACTAATGCGGGGCTGAACCCGTCAGCCCCGCTATTAACCTTAAGTCGTAATTAGTCCTTCTTAATGAGACCTGTTACCTTGTCGAACATCTCTGGAACAAGGTTAACCATTCTCTCAGCTGCGTTATCATAAGCAGTGATGTGCTTAAGAGTAACCTGGCCGTTCTGGATGAGAAGGAAAGCTACAGGTGTGATTGTAACGCCAGCTCCGCCTGCGCCACCGAAGAGCTCTTTGCTGCCCTTTGTTGGGAAGTCAGTTCCGCCACTAGCAAAACCGTATGTTACCTTTGAAACAGGGATGATTGTAAGTCCTGATTCTGTGTATACTGGCTCGCCGATGATTGTGCTAACGTCGATCATGTCCTTAACTTTTTCGATTGTTGTCTGGAGCATTCCAGCTGCTGCTGTTTCTTTCATTTTAAAGCACCTCAATTTATATTAGTCTTTAGAATTACGAATTTAAGCTTGCGCTTTCTTTTCTTTCTTTGTAGCTTTGTATTCTTTGTAGAACTTAAAGCCTGCTTTGCCAACCTTTGGAAGATAACCGATGAATGGTGTTACCAAAGTGAGTGGTCTTACAGCGATTATTGTGTGGATCTCTCCACTGTCTTTCTTTGCAAGATAGTCTGGAGTCATGTCGAGACTGATGTCTCCTACTGTGAGGCTGTTTGCTAACTTGCCAAGTGCAGGATATGCAATTGCACCGATTCGTCCATACTTAAGAGCTGTTGCAGCAGCATCAGAGCCACTGATAACAAGTCCTACTTTGAACTGTTTGATATTGATTTTTCTTACAACTTTACCGAGAGTTCCGCTTGTCTCACTGCCGATTGTAGCAAGTAAAGCTACGATGGAATCAAATGAGAAACCTGATAAGAAGTCTTTAGCCTTATCATAAGCGCCTGGAATGTCTGCTGCTTGAATAGAAGTTTTAATGCTTTCAATCTTTGAAACTTCTTTTTCGTTTACAACGTTATCCCAAGGGTTTCCTTCTTTTTCAGCAAAAGCTGCTGCTTCGTACTCAGACTGAACCTTTGGAATCTCAACTTCAAGTTTCTGCTCAGTCTCTGCAATTCGGATTTCTTCTTCGCGAATCTCAACTGCTGTGTTGAAGTCCTTTTGAGCTGATTTCTTCTCTTTGGTCTCTTCAACCTTTTCTGCAGCTATGTCCTTCGCTTTATTAGAAAGTTTCTTTGCAGATGGGCCGAACCAAGATTTGAGTTTGCCCATAAGCTTTGCACGCTTAGCTTTCTTCTTTTCAGAGAACATCTCAGGGTAAATCTTCAATTTGAAAAAGCCGTATTTTATCCAAAAACGTTTTACGTTTGGTGCGTACTCACCGCCAACTTGAATCTTTACTGAGAAAAGGAACAAAACTGTACCAACAATAAGAATCAATAAAACGAGTACTACGACTACAATCCAAAAGAGAATCTTAAGAAATGCCAATAATCAACACCTCCCCCTAATATTTAATTTTGAATAATTATCACTTAATTTTCTTCCTCTAATTCCGGGGTCTCCGAAACGTCGGCATCTTCCCCTTGTTCCGGTTCTTCATCAGTACCCGGAAGTGCAGGAAGCTCATCAAGTGATTCTATACAAAAGCAGCGTAAGAACGCTGGCGTTGTACCGTAGACAATAGGCTTACCTGGAAGGTCCAGTCTGCCCTTTTCTTCGATAAGGTCCTTCTCAGTGAGTGATGTGATAACACCACTGCAGTCAACACCACGAACCTGCTCAACAAACGATTTTGTTACTGGCTGGTTATATGCGACCACTGCGAGAACCTCAAATGCAGCTTGTGACAAAGGCACGTTTCTGCGCATCTCAAGGAC
>DCGF01000019.1:2316-3981 GCA_002314555.1 Ruminococcaceae bacterium UBA1785
TTGCGGACCTCTTCGGAGAACTCCGAGCGAGTGCACATTTGGAATTTGTCACCGAGGTGCAGAATACACATGCCGCCTTGGCGCTCGTCGTATTCTGCCTTTAGGTTAAGGAGAACTTGTTCCGCAAGGTCCGGCTCTATTTCGAGCGCGTTTGCGAGCCTGACTACAGGTACTGGGTCACCAGCTGCGAAGAGGATGGCCTCTACGCTTGCCTGCAAAGTCTTTGCGTTCAAGTTATTCAACTCCTTCTTTTTCGTTATTTAATGTGAATGTAAGTTCATCACCTTCGCCCACTGCAACCATTCGTTTAGCCTTTAAGAGTTCGAGGACTGCAAGGAAGGTTGCAACCATATCCGAGCGTGATTCAGACGCCTCTATCAAGGACTTAAAGTGAAGGTCTCCGCCTTTTAGGGCACGGCGAAGTATAAAGATAATCTTTGAAGATACTGAAACAATCTTCTTAGACACGATAGCTGTGAAAGATGAAACTGGAGGTGGAAGCTTACGCTGTCCTTTACCGAGCGCTGAGATATAAGCATCAAAGAGCTCACCAGGTTCATGTAAGAGATGGTAGGTGTTATCCCTGTCTACAGTGTCAGGTTTACGGCTTAGGTAATCAAAACCGTTTGCTTCATCAGCAAGTTTGCCTGCCATGATTTGACAATCACGGTATTCAAGGAGTTCACCTTGGAGTTCTGCTTTGAGTTGATCTGCTTCCTCATGTTTAGGAAGTAAAGACACTGTCTTTATGTAGACAAGTCGAGCAGCCATCTCCAAAAACTCTGATGCGACTTCCATATCTGCTTCCTGCATCTCACGTACATATTCTGTGTACTGATCAACCAAAGTGAAGATAGGGATGTCCATGATGTCGAGTTTATGTTTTGTGATGAGGCTTAAGAGTAAGTCCATAGGACCTTCAAAAACCTCAAGCTTATAATTTATCTTTTCCATGCGTCACCTCAAAACCAACCAAAAGGTAATGCTGAGACGAAGAAAAAGAACTTCATCAAAAGATTAGAGATAAATTCGATAGGCACTGTGAGGATACGAGAGAAGAGCAAGATGATAATGATGATGGAAATCATGCCCTGATTTTGATAAATCTTCTCCTCCACCTCAGGCTTTAAGAAAGCTTGAAGGATAGTGAAGCCATCGAACATAGGAATAGGAAGAAGGTTTAACACACCGAGCCAAACTGAAATCTGTGCTGTAGTGTAAAGGAAGATACCTACTGCCTGTCCAATTACGAGTCCCATAAATCCAGGGGCTACACTCTCTAAGAGAACGTAGATGAAAATAAAAATCCAACCGAGAAGGATGTTTGATAAAGGACCAGCTGCAGCGACAAGTGCTAAATCCTTCTTAGGATTCTTAAAGTAGTTTGAGTTGACGTGACAAGGTTTACCCCAACCAAAACCGATGAGTGCAATCATAACCGCACCGACAAGGTCTATGTGATCAAGTGGGTTTAAGGACAACTGTCCTGTAGCCTTAACACTCTTATCTCCGAGTTTATATGCTGCATATCCATGAGCAAGTTCATGGAGTGGGATACTGATAAAAACGAGGAAGACTGCTGCTACAACTGTGACTACAATTGTAAGCATGCTACCGCTGAAAACTGCAGAAAGTAACATTTGTCCACCTCTTTATACATAATAC
>DCGF01000024.1:0-126 GCA_002314555.1 Ruminococcaceae bacterium UBA1785
CCTGATTTATGCCAAAGAGCATCTGCTGTTTATTAATAGTGTCGTATTTTGCGTTGAGACGCTCCATTTCCTCTTTACAGCGAATAAGCCATCTTGTGGTACGTTCACAAGACTCTTTCGCATATG
>DCGF01000024.1:177-6216 GCA_002314555.1 Ruminococcaceae bacterium UBA1785
GTTGAACCGAGATTAGACTGAATCTGCATAGATTCTTCAGGTCCCATAAAGATATGACGACCATCGATGTGAGAGTTAAAGTCCACACCCTCCTCTTTAATCTTACGAAGTTTTGCTAGTGAGAAGACTTGGAATCCACCTGAATCCGTGAGAATAGGACCATCCCAAGTGGTAAACTTATGAAGACCACCGAGATCTTTAATAAGTTCATCACCAGGTCTAACATGGAGATGATATGTATTAGAGAGCATAACTTGACAGCCGATTCTCTTTAAGTCATCAGCTTCAAGTCCGCCCTTTATAGCGCCGCATGTTGCAACGTTTTGGAAAGCAGGAGTTTGGACCACACCGTGAGGTGTTGTAAATTCGCCTCTACGGGCTTTTCCTTCCTGTTTTATAAGTTTATACATAGATTACTCCTTTTAATCGGAAATCATCATAGAATCGCCGAAAGAGAAAAATCTGTATTTCTCTTTAACAGCAGTGTTATATGCGTTCATAGTATTATCATAACCCATAAATGCTGAGACAAGCATTATCAGAGTACTCTCAGGTAAGTGGAAGTTAGTAATAAGTGCATCTATACACTTAAATTCAAATCCAGGATAGATGAAAATCTCAGTCCATCCTTCATCCTCTTTAATCTCACCGTTAAACTTCTCAGCTACAGATTCAAGTGTTCTGCAAGAAGTTGTGCCGACAGAGATAATTCTGCCGCCCTCTGACTTAGTTTTATTAATAAGTTCAGCTGTCTCTTTTGGGAGCCAGTAATGCTCACTATGCATCTTATGCTTAGTAACATCATCAACTTTAACAGGACGGAAAGTACCAAGTCCTACATGAAGGGTTACATAACCGATGTTTACACCCATGTCTTTGATTTTCTTCATAAGTTCAGGTGTAAAATGAAGACCTGCAGTAGGTGCTGCAGCAGAACCAAGTTCTTTAGAATATACAGTCTGATAACGTTCTTGATCTTCTAGTTTTTCAGTTATATATGGTGGGAGTGGCATCTGGCCAATCTCGTCAAGAATAGCGAAGAAGTTACCGGCAGGTACTTCAAAATGAACTATCCTGTTTCCATCTTCTTTAACATCGATTACTTCACAGGTGAGTTTGCCCTCACCAAATACAAAACGGCTGCCAACTTTAGCACGTTTTCCAGGGCCACAGAGACACTCCCATGTGTTAGTCTCAACCTGTGTTAAAAGTAAGAACTCAACCACAGCACCTGTCTCCTCTTTAACTCCATAGATACGGCATGGGAGAACACGTGTGTCGTTCATAATAAGTGTATCGCCTGGTTTTAAGTAATCAACTATATCAGTGAAATGTCTATGTTCCAAGTCACCAGTTGTTTTATTCACATGTAAGAGCCTAGAAGAATCGCGCTTTTCTAAAGGGTGTTGCGCTATAAGTTCTTCAGGAAGTTCATAAAAAAAGTCACTTGTTTTCATTGACATTACGTCCCTATTCTTTATAATTAATATATTATATTTACTTCTAAATTTGCACTTGTTAATTATATGCAAATGAAGAAGCGTTTACAAGGGGTAATTAATATGAAAAAATTTAACGTAGGTATTGTTGGCGCCACAGGTATGGTTGGCCAGCGATTCATGTCCATTCTTGAAAATCACCCATGGTTCGATGTTAAAGTTCTTGCTGCATCTGCTCGTTCTGCTGGAAAGACTTACACCGAAGCTGTCGGTTCAAAGTGGGCTATGACTACCCCTATCCCTGCATCAATGGCTAACATGATTATTATGGACGCTGATGCTGATATTGAAAAGATCGGTGAACTTGTTGACTTCGTATTCTGCGCAGTAAACCTTGATAAAGACGCTACTAAAGCACTTGAGGAGCGTTATGCAAAAGCAGAGATACCTGTTGTTTCTAACAACAGCGCTAACCGTCACACTCCAGATGTTCCTATGGTAGTTCCTGAGATTAATGCTGATCACATTAAGATTATTGACGCTCAGAGAAAACGTCTTGGCACAAAGCGCGGATTTATCGCTGTTAAGTCTAACTGTTCTCTTCAGTCATATGTTCCAGCTCTCTACCCTCTTGATAAGGACTACGGTGTAGAAGACGTACTCGTTTGTACGTATCAGGCCATTTCAGGCGCAGGTAAGACATTTGATACATGGCCAGAAATGGTAGATAACGTAATTCCATACATCGGTGGCGAAGAAGAGAAGTCTGAGAAAGAGCCTCTTAAGCTCTGGGGTAAAATTGAGGGTGACGTTATTGTTGACGCAGAAAAGCCTCATTTTACAGCTCAGTGCCTTCGTGTTCCAGCATCTGATGGTCATATGGCAGCTGTATTTGTAAGATTTGCAAACAAGCCTTCTAAAGAGCAGATTCTTGATGCTTGGAAGAACTATGCGGGTCGCGCTCAGGAGCTTGAACTTCCATCAGCACCAAAGCAGTTCCTTCATTATTTTGAAGAAGATAACTACCCACAGACAAAGCTTCATAGAAACCTTGAAAATGGTATGGCTATCTCCTGCGGACGTCTTAGAGAAGACACACAGTATGATTATAAATTCGTATGTCTCTCACACAACACACTTCGTGGTGCAGCAGGCGGCGCAGTTTTACTTGCTGAACTTCTCTGTGCAGAAGGTTACATGGACTAATAAGTAGAAATAAATAAGACCACACTCGACATGAGTGTGGTCTTTAAATTTACTTCTTAGTCTTTTTAACTGCAGTTAGCAAGTAAGGCAAAACTGCGCCAAATACAATACCTTTACCAAATGCTACGCCAAGTCTCAAAGCAAGTGATCCAAGGATAATTCCAGCATAATAATAATGATTAATCTTACTGTCTAAGTAGATTACACCAGTATTTAAAACTGAAATCATAAGCTCGGAAACCAATGTAACTATGAGCACTTTAACTTTACTCATGTTAAATTTGTTTCTTTTAGCTATAAGTCCACAGATAAGACCTGCAATGATATATGGAAGCATCCATAAAGCAGTGGTATATGCAAATCCATAACGGAGAAGTTGATATATTAAAGTACCAATTCCGCCGATAAGCATGCCGTCAATTGGTCCAAGTAAAAATGCACCAATAAAAATAGGCAAAGACTCAAAAGTTATTTTAAATACAGTAGCATCGATAGAAATATATCCTAGCAGAGCTACCATAGCTGCAAGCATCGCATCAATAGTTAATTGATAGGTGCTTAAGCCCTTATATTTATTATTCATAAATACCTCCAGTGGATGCGAGAAATATATCGCAGGCATTTAAGCCTTCGGTCAAGGGCAACTTCCCATCCCAAGCAACTTTACGCATATTTCTCTACTCTGAATGTGTTTATTAAAAATTAGTCCTTTTTAACTGGACCAATCTCACCTTTACGGAAAGCAGTTGTATACTTACGGCAGTGATTATCCTTTTCAAGCATAATATCTGCTGCGAGCATAGTAGCCTTTAAGTCACGGTTAGTTGTGTCTCCAATGAATGAATCCATACCAGCCTGCATAGCAAGTACAAGGAATGCCTGATTCAAAGCCTTCTTTACAGGAAGTGTAAATGAAACGTTTGAAAGAGCACCTGTTACGATAGTATTTGGATACTTCTCTTTAACACGACGTGTAGCCTCTGCAAAAGCAGTTAATGTGTCACCACGTGTTGAAGCGTCGAAGATTAAGAGGTCGTTAAAAACTCTGTCCTCTGATATGCCATACTCTGCACACTTTTCAATGAGTGCAAAACAGTTTGCAACCTTTTCATCTGCTGTGTAAGGAACACCATTGTCTGAAGATGCGAGTGCTACAACTTTCCATTCTGGGTTATCACGAAGAAGTGGAAGGATGACGTCACACTTATTACCCTCAAGAGAGATTGAGTTAATAAGACCAGGCATCTTAACCTTTGGAAATACCTTAACAAGCATATTTGGGTCTGGTGAGTCAATACAGATAGGAATAGTGTTTACTTCCTGAACTGTGTCGATGAGCCAGCAAAGTGTTTCATATTCTTCTGAAGGATCTGTAGATGCACATACGTCGAGGTATGAAACACCAGCAGCTTCCTGCATACGAACAAGTTCTTTAATATACTCAGCATCACGTGCTTCTATAGCAGCGCGAGTCTTTGGAACTGCACCATTAATTTTTTCACCGATAATAATCATAGATTACATACCTGCCCAATCTTTACAGATCTTAACAGAGTCAGCTGGTGAATGAGCCCAAGCGTCAGCCTTCATTGATTCACAAGCTTCAGCAGAAACTGGGTTACCACCGATAAGAATCTTAACGTCATCACGCATACCAGCAGCTGTGAAAGCGTCAACTGTAGCCTTCATAGAGTCAAGAGCGAGTGTAAGAACGCCTGTGAGAGCGATAATCTTAATGTTCTGCTCTTTAGCTGTATCAACGATTTTCTGTGCAGGAACATCGATACCAAGGTCAACTACTTCGAAACCAGCAGCTTCAAAGAAAGCCTTAACGATGTTCTTACCGATATCATGAAGGTCATCCTTAACTGTAGCAAGGATAAGCTTTGTTGAAGCTGCGCCAGCAGCACCACCAGCAAGGAGTGGAGAGAGCTTCTGAACTGCGTCTGTCATGATCTCACCAGCATAGATGAGGTCTGATACGAAATACTCGCCAGCTTCGAAACGATCACCAACAGTATTCATACCCTCTGAGCAAGCGTCAACAGCTGCCTGAGCATCTGAACCCTCTGCGAGTACCTGCTCAATGATTTCAATAACGATGTCTTCCTCAAGGTCGCCCATAGCTTCCTGAAGTTTTACTAAATCTGCCATTTTAAAATCCTCCTTAAAATTAAAACGTTTTTAATTTGCACCGATATTATAAATAAAATTAATCTAAAAAAAATACTACCAAAATATAGCAAAATTTAAGATTATATGCTACAATTTGTAGCGTGTTCCAGTTTTCCTTTATTCTACTTGATTTAAAGGTCTATTATGAACAAAAATGGCACGTGTATATTTAATGTTTTTTTAAAAGTGTGCATAAGGAGTCGTTATGAATAATACTATAAAATTTTTACCATGTGGTATTTCTGTTGTTGTTGATGACGGTGCCACAATTATGGATGCTGAAAGAATCGCAGGGCTAAACTTTGAGTATCCTTGCGGTGGCACAGGCACATGTGGAAAGTGTATGGTAGATGTCACTTTAAACGGAAATACCGAAAGTGTAAAAGCCTGTTCTACAAAAGTAATAGATGGTATGACTGTAACACTAAACACTTCTTGTCATAACGATATAGTTCTAACATCAGGATCATGTTCAAATATAGAGATTAAACCAAATGTTGATTTTGGTGATATAGAGACTCCTCTCGGTGTCGCATTCGATATTGGTACTACAACTATAGCAGCTTATCTTGTAAATCTTAAAAACGGAGAATTAATCGACACTTTAGGCGAACTTAACGAACAAGTTAAATATGGTGGCGACGTAATTTCACGTTGTATATATTCACTTAAGAGCGGTGTAGACGAAATCTGTAATTGTGTTAGGAACGAAGCTGACGAAATAATTGGCAAACTTATTTCTAAAAATAATTATAAAAAAGAAAATGTTCTCTGTGTATCAATCGTAGGAAACACCTGTATGCACCATATCTTTGCAGGTATTAATCCTACCACGCTCGTAGAGATTCCTTATATGCCTACAGTTTATGATGCATTCGAAAAGCCAGCAAGAGAAATATTCTCTAACGTTAATGAAAAAGCAAAAGTTTTATTTATCCCTGTTATTGCAGGATTTGTTGGTGCTGACACAGTAGCAGCTATGCAGTCCACTTGCTTTGATAAAAAAGAAAAGACCACTCTCCTACTCGATATTGGTACAAACGGAGAGATGGCTCTTGGAAATAAAGATGGTTGGGTTTCATGTTCAACCGCATCTGGTCCAGCATTTGAAGGAGCAAAAATCGTCTGTGGTATGCGCGGTGCTCCCGGTGCTATAGACCATGTAGATTTAATAAATGGTGAGCTTATTATCAATGTAATAGATAATGTTAAACCAATT
>DCGF01000045.1 GCA_002314555.1 Ruminococcaceae bacterium UBA1785
TCTTTGAATGATCATGACCTTAAGATGCTCAACGACAGTGCTATAAAACTTATTCGTGAGCTTAAGATTCAGGGCGGTTGTAATGTACAGTTCGCTCTTAATCCTAATTCTTCTGAATACTTCCTTATAGAAGTAAACCCTCGTGTATCTCGTTCTTCAGCTTTAGCATCAAAGGCATCAGGCTATCCTATAGCTAGAGTTACTGCTAAGATTGCCTGCGGTATGGAACTCTCTGAGATTCCTGTTGCTGGTGGAACAGCTGCTATCGAGCCATCACTTGACTACATAGTTGCAAAGTTCCCTAGATTCCCATTCGATAAATTTGCATCTGCTCCAAATAATCTTGGTACACAGATGAAGGCAACTGGTGAAGTAATGGGTATTGGTACTTCCCTTGAGGAGTGTCTCTTAAAATCCGTTCGTTCACTTGAGACTGGAGTATGTCACTTCCATAATCCAAAGTTTGACTTTATCGATGACAACGACCTCCTTGAATATATAAAAGATTTCAAAGATGATAACATCTATGCAATCTTTGAACTGCTTCGCAGAGGTTGTCCTATTTCTAAACTTCACGAAGTTACAATGATTACAGAACTCTTCCTAGAGGCTTTCCAAAGAATAGTTGAAATGGAAAAGATTCTTAAGGAAAAGAAAGATCCTGCTACTCTAAAAGCTGCTAAAATGATTGGCTTCTCAGATGAGTTTATAGCAAAGGTTTGGGGAGAGCCTGAACTTGATGTATATAAGATGCGTAAAGATAACGGCATCATTCCAATCTTTAAGATGGTAGACACACTTCATACGGGAACATATATCGCTTATCTATATTCGACATATATCGGTGAAACAAATGAATCACGTCTCACAGATAAGAAAAAGATAGTAGTACTGGGTGCTGGTCCTATCAGAATTGGACAGGGCGTTGAGTTTGACTACTCAACAGTTCATGCAGTACAAACTATCAAACGTGCAGGATATGAAGCTATAATCATTAATAATAACCCTGAGACAGTTTCAACTGACTATACAACAGCTGATAAGCTCTATTTTGAACCACTTACACCTGAAGATGTTATGGCAATTCTCGATTACGAAAAGCCAGAAGGTGTTGTAGCATCTCTCGGTGGTCAGACAGCCATCAACCTTGCTCAACCACTTATGGACAGAGGAGTAAAGATTATCGGTACTGACTGTGCTGCTATTGAGCGCGCTGAAAATAGAGATAGCTTTAATGAAGTTCTTAGAACACTTAATATCCCTCAACCAAAGGGTCAGGCAGTAACTAATATTGATGATGGCCTAAAAGCTGCAAATGAGATTGGATATCCAGTTCTTGTTAGACCTTCCTTTGTTCTTGGCGGACGTGCTATGCAGATTGTTTCTAAGGATGAGGACTTAATTCAGTATCTTAAAACAGCTGTAGAAATCGATGAGGATAAGCCTGTACTTGTAGATAAGTATATCCAAGGTAAAGAGGTTGAAGTAGACGCCATCTGTGACGGAAAAGATGTATTTGTTCCAGGTATCATGGAACTTGTTGAGAGAACTGGTGTACATAGCGGTGACTCAATCTCAGTTTACCCATCATTCAGTATCTCTGATAAAGTTAAAGGCACTATCCTTCAATATGCAAAGGCTTTGGGACTTGGAATAGGAATTGTTGGACTTTATAACATCCAGTTTATCGTAGATAAGAATGAGGATGTTTATATCATTGAAGTTAACCCACGTTCTTCTCGTACGGTTCCATTCCTCTCAAAGGCAACAGGCTTTAGCCTTGCTGATATTGCGACGGAAGTAATCCTTGGAAAGACACTAAAAGAGCAGGGCATCTTTGAACTCTATCCAAGTGAGAAGGAACGCTACTATGTTAAGGTTCCTGTATTCTCATTTAATAAGATTAAGGGACTAGATGCATATTTATCACCTGAGATGAAATCAACTGGTGAAGCTATCGGATATGATAAGACTGTTACTCGTGCACTTTATAAAGCTCTACAGGCATCAGGAATGAGGCTTAAGAATTACGGTACAGTAATTGTGACACTCGCTGATGAAGATAAGGAAGAGGCCCTTCCACTTGTTAAACGCTTCTATGATATGGGCTTTAACATCCAAGCTACACTTGGTACCTCTTTCTTCCTTAAGCAACATGGTATTAAGACAAAGGTGCTTGGTAAGATCTCTGAAGGAGACACAAGCCTTATAGATAACATCCGCGCAGGATTTGTAAGTTATGTAATTAATACAAGAGCAATTCTCTCAGGTGTTCATTACGATGACGGTGAAATCATTCGTCGTAGCGCTATTGAGAACAACGTAACTCTCTTTACAAATCTTGATACAGTAAGAATTCTTCTAGATGTACTCGAGGAAACTACTCTTACAATTTCAACTATCGACGCAGAATAATATTAACCGGGGTGCCAAAATGACACAGGAAACTTTTAAGATTCTCTCAAACAAGTTAATAACGAGTGAGGATGCTGCTGTAGCACCAGTTTATAAGATGTCTTTAATAGGCGACACTGATGCTATAACTGCTCCTGGACAGTTTGTTAACATAAAAATAGACGGCTTATTCTTACGCCGTCCTATTTCGGTATGTGATGTTTATGGAAACACACTCTACCTTGTTTACAAAGTTGTAGGTGAGGGAACAGAAAAGTTATC
>DCGF01000005.1 GCA_002314555.1 Ruminococcaceae bacterium UBA1785
ATGGGAGCCCCGGTCTTTTTCCTGTCTTACGACATTACTTTATTTATTTCGGGAAAAATTACCCGCAATTTCCTTTGCTCTTTTTTCAACGTTTTTTGGAGAAGGAGCGCCAAGACAAGTTCTGTCGTTAACGCATTTCTCGAGGTTGATTGCCTCATAAACGCCGTCATCAAAGAGGTCACAAACCTTTTTGTATTCCTCCATAGGAAGAGTCTCTAAAGTTTGGTTTGTCTTAATGCAGAAAGCTACAAGTTCACCTGTTGCTTTATATGCATCTCTAAATGGAAGTCCTTTTGAAACCAAGAAATCTGCGCAGTCTGTTGCGTTGATAAAGCCCTTCGCTGCGGCATTTCTCATGTTCTCTTTAAGAACTGTCATTGTATCAATCATTGGGATGAAAGCTGTGAGACACATTCTTACTGTATCAAATGCGTCGAAGATAGCTTCCTTATCCTCCTGCATATCTTTGTTATATGCAAGTGGAATTCCCTTCATTACTGTGAGGAGTGTCATGAGGTCACCGAAGACTCTACCAGACTTACCACGAACAAGTTCTGCAATGTCTGGGTTCTTCTTCTGAGGCATGATTGATGATCCTGTTGAGAATGCATCATCAAGTTCAATGAACTTGAATTCCCATGAACACCAAAGGATTATCTCCTCTGAAAATCTAGAGAGATGAACCATAACGAGGCTTAAAGCATTGGCAAGTTCTATACAGAAATCTCTATCGGAAACACCGTCAAGAGAGTTCATGCAGACTCCATCAAAACCGAGTGCTTTGGCTGTCATTTCCCTGTCTATATCATATGTAGTACCAGCGAGTGCGCCAGAACCGAGTGGGCAGTAATTCATTCTACGCTTTGCGTCAGAGAGCCTGTCGATATCACGAAGGAACATCTCTGCATATGCGAGGAGATGATGACCAAATACGATTGGTTGAGCACGCTGCATATGTGTGTATCCAGGCATTACCGTATCTGAATATTCCTCTGCTTTTTTACAAAGAACTTGTACGAGTTCTTCAAGCATTGGAAGGAGTTCGTCAACTTCGTTTCTAAGTGTCAAACGAATGTCGAGTGCAACCTGGTCATTTCTAGACCTTGAGGTATGAAGACGCTTTCCTGCATCTCCAATTCTCTCAGTCAAAGTCTGTTCAATAAAAGTATGGATGTCTTCAGCTTCTGGATCAATTTCGAGCTTTCCCGCTTCAATTTCATCCAAAATGCCTTGAAGACCATCAAGGATTTTATCCTTGTCATCATCACTAATAATTCCTTTAGCTGCGAGCATTGTGGCATGTGCCATGCTTCCAGTTATATCTTCTTTATACATTCTTTGGTCAAACTTAATAGAAGAATTGAAATCATTAGTTTTCTTGTCGATTTCTTTTGAAAATCTTCCTGTCCAAAGTTTCATATTTAATACCTTATTTACCCTGCTTGTCCATCATAGCCTTAACCTTGATTGGAAGACCAAAGAGGTTAATGAATCCTGCTGAATCAGCCTGGTTATATACTTCGTCTTCGTCGAATGTAGCGAATTCTGGGTTGTAAAGTGAGTATGGTGATGTAACACCAGCGTTAATCATGTTGCCCTTGTAGAGTTTAAGTTTAACTGTACCTGTGCAGTTCTCAGTTGCTTTATCTACGAAAGCTGAGATTGCTTCTCTAAGTGGTGTGTACCACTGGCCGTTATATACTACTTCGCCGAGTGTGATAGCCATCTTCTGCATCTCATGAGCTGTGTACTTATCAAGTGTGATTGTCTTAAGTACATCGAGAGCCTTATAGAGGATTGTTCCACCAGGAGTCTCATATACGCCACGGCTCTTCATACCAACGAGTCTGTTCTCTACGATGTCGAGAAGACCGATGCCGTTAGCTCCACCAATTTCGTTGAGTTCTAAGATGATGTCTTTCATAGACATCTTCTTACCGTTAAGTGCTACAGGCTTTCCTGCTTCGAAATCAAGTGTGATATATGTTGGAGCATCTGGAGCCTTGATTGGAGAAACAGACATCTCAAGGAAGCCTTCCTTCTCATACTGTGGCTCGTTTGCTGGATCCTCAAGGTCAAGACCTTCATGTGATAAATGCCAGAAGTTCTTATCCTTTGAGTAGTTTGTCTCTCTGTTTATCTTAAGAGGTATGTTATGTGCCTCTGCATATTCGATTTCTTCTTCTCTTGATTTGATTGACCACTCTCTCCAAGGAGCGATGATTTTCATGTCAGGAGCAAATGCTTTGATTGTAAGTTCAAAACGAACCTGGTCATTTCCCTTACCTGTGCAGCCGTGGCAGATTGCGTCAGCGCCCTCATCGATAGCGATCTGTGCAAGGTGCTTTGCGATAGCTGGTCTAGCAAATGATGTACCGAGGAGATAATCCTCATACTTAGCGCCTGCCTTAAGGCAAGGAAGAATAAATTCATCAGCGAATTCATCTGTAAGGTCTACAACGTAGAGTTTTGAAGCGCCTGTCTTAAGAGCTTTTTCCTCAAGACCTTCAAGTTCATCAGCCTGTCCTACGTTACCAGAAACAGCGATAACTTCGCAGTTGTTATAGTTTTCCTTAAGCCAAGGAATGATGATAGATGTGTCGAGTCCGCCTGAATATGCGAGTACTACTTTTTTGATTTCTGACTTGTTAATTGCCATTTTTACTACCTCTTTTTAATATGAAATAAATAAAGTACGACGATATTATATGCACTGTTTTGCATAAAGTCAAGTAAAATATGCAAATTTTTGCATAAAAATTCATTAGCAAAAATAATCCCTTTTGTGCTATACTATACAATGTATTTTTATGATTAATTTATTTTAAAGGAGTATCCAAAAACCACATGGGACTTTTTACATCTTTATTCGGTGATTATTCATCTAAGCAAATTAAAAAGATGAATCCAATAAAAGACAAAGTTATTGCACTTGAGGAGAAATTCCGCGCTATGAGCGACGAAGAACTCAAGGCAGTAACTCCTGCATTAAAAGCACGCCTCGAAAACGGCGAAACACTTGACGACATTCTTCCGGAGGCATTTGCTGCCTGTCGTGAAGCATCAGACCGTGTTCTCGGCATGCGTCATTACCCTGTTCAGATCCTCGGTGGTATCATCCTTCATAACGGTGGTATCTCAGAGATGAAGACCGGTGAAGGTAAGACACTTGTTGCCACCCTCCCTGCATACTTAAATGCACTCGCAGGAAAAGGTGTACACATCGTAACAGTAAACGACTACCTTGCTCGCCGTGACTCAGAGTGGATGGGTAAAGTTTATCGTTTCCTCGGTCTTGAGGTTGGTCTTATCGTAAACGGTCTCGACACAGATCTTTTTTTAACCAATTATAAAATGTAATCCAAGTAAAATAAGAAGGAAGG